>NZ_JBXXZH010000032.1:0-55142 GCF_059640475.1 Calothrix sp. CBUCES-K 9914 | reverse complement strand
CTTTGTGTCTTCGTGGTTTATCTCTTTATGGAACCACAAAGGCACAAAGAACACAAAGAAAGACAAGAAAGATAAGAAAGATAAGAAAAAGAGACTTGTGTGTACACGGTAGCTCCTAAGAGGAGATGGGAGCTAATGTATTCCCCCTTCCCTTGTAGGAAAGGGGGTAGGGGGTTAGGTTCTCCACATAATGTGAAAAGTCAGATTTAGGAGAAGAAATCAGCTTCTACCTGTTATCTTTCTAAATCTTAATTATGAATTTGATTATTAACAGTAAACTTGCTCACTATTTAAATTTATATTTGTTTTAAATTTTTTATGTTTTTAACTTCTATTTAGACCTTTCTGTCTAAAATATTAAAGTATTATCTTTAAACTATATATATCTGTAAGGTGGGCAATGCCCACCATACGTAACCTCTAAAACAATTTAGAATTTTACAAATTATTTAGAAAAATCATTAATATAAAAAAACACGTCACTTTACATGAGAAAGCTGTTGTGCTTGTGCTAAATGCAGCAGTTCTTGCGTAGTTAAACTGCGTTTTTTCTCAACAGACTCTTGCCGCACTGCATCTAACACAGATTGGGTTTCTTCTGTACTCAAATTTATACCATGTTGCTCAAGTACACTAGATAACAAGTGGCGCCCTGAATGCTTTCCTACAACCAGGCGCCGTTCTCTGCCTACTTCTTCTGGGGCAAATGGCTCATAGGTATTAGGGTTTTGTAGTACACCATGAGCATGAATACCTGACTCGTGAGCAAAAGTATTTTCACCGACAATTGCTTTCCAAGGTGGTACACCATAACCTGATGCAGATGCGACATATTGAGATATTTCTAGTAAACGAGGGGTGTCGATACCTAAGTCAATATTATGGATGTGTTTAAGAGCCATCACAACTTCTTCTAAAGCTGCGTTTCCAGCTCTTTCACCTAACCCATTAACTGTAGTATTTACAGATAAAGCTCCAGCCTGAATACCTGCAAGCGCGTTGGCAGTTGCTAAACTAAAGTCATTGTGAGTATGCATTTCTACAGGTATCCACAACGCTGTTACCAATTGGTTAACCTTAGTATATATTTTGGAAGGGTCAAGAATACCAACTGTGTCACAATAGCGAAATCGTAATGCCCCCCATTCTTGAGCAAGCGAAACTACGTCAAGCAAAAAACTATCTTCAGCTCTAGAAGAATCTTCTCCACCAACAGATACAAAAAGTCCTTGGTCAACTGCATAGCTAACACTATCTTTAAGTTTTTGTAAAACCGTTCGCCATTGACCTTGAAATTTAGCGTTAATTTGAATTGCAGAAACAGGAATAGATATGTGTACTCGCTTTAAACCACAAGCTATAGAAGCTTGAATATCTGAAATAACCGCGCGATTCCAACCTAACAAATTAGCCCGCAAACCTAATTCATAAATTGTTTTTATTGCATATTGTTCTGCCTCTCCCATTGCTGGAATACCAATTTCTAATTCATGAACACCTATAGCATCAAGAAATGTAGCAATAGCTATTTTTTCTTGTAAGTTGAAAGCAACACCGGCAGCTTGTTCACCATCACGCAGTGTCGTGTCGTTAATTAATACTTGATTCACTTGGGAAATACCTCTAAGAATGATAAAGTTATTGAGTAGAACTTGATTGAAATACTTGAAAGCCAATTGTCTGCTTCTTACTTTCTCACAACAGATTCTTTGAAAGCAAAGAAGTAGGATAGGCGTCCCGCCTGTCTCCAATTAAAAAAATATCCGTTTGTTATCTCGTAGGATATCTGTCCCAGATGTCCTACAAATAGATGGACAGGCGAGATGCCTATCCTACAGGATCAATTTTTCCGTGGGGTTCTCTCAATGGAATATAGGAGCGCAACTTACTAGCAAAATTATTTGTAAAAACGCGCGCTATTTTCCCTAGTTCTTCTCGATTGCTCTCTAAAGTTGAAAATATCAAGCGAAGAGATTGTATTAAGTTAATCATTACCAACACTCTAGGAGGATAAATTTTATGAGTAACCCATTTATAACCATCAATGGTCAAGGACGAAACTATACCTGTGACCCCAATTGGCAAGTATCATTTCTAATGCCAATACAAACCACGGCAGAATATGACTTTGCTGAGAGCAAAATGGGCTACCTCGGCGGTCCTCCACTACACATTCATCCGGAGCAGGATGAAACCCATTACGTTCTGGAAGGACAACTCCGATACAAGATCGGTGAGAAGACGATCGATGCTAACAGTGGCGATTGTATCCACATTCCCAAAGGCACACCTCACGCTTGGATCAATCTGCAACACCAACCAGCCCGCACCGTTGCAGTTTTAAGTCCTGGCAACTCAGAAGGGTTTTTCAAGACTCTGATATCCTCAGCCGAGGCGTTAGACCCTGAATTCCTCGTAAAGCTAGGTCATGAATATGGAACAGAAGTTATTGGACTACCGCTCTTTGCTGATGCCCATTGAGGCATTTTGTAGAAAATTATAACTACCGAAATTCATAAAACGGCGCCATTAACAATTCACTCCAACCCCAATACTGCGTAGGTTGGGTTACGGCTTTGCGTAACCCAACAATGTTTTCGGAGAGTGACACAAAAGGGTTTCAAAATGAATTCTGTGCATAAGCGTCTATCAAGTACTGCGCGGCAGTTTGTGCTGAGTCGGAGCGCACCGCAGTGGCGATGGATTGGGCACGGGCGCCAATATCGGGTTGGAGGGTGTGTTCGAGAGCGTTTGTCAGTGAGTCAGTGGTCGGTGTGCCAGGTGCGTGCGCGGTTCCAATGCCAAGATAATGGATTCGCTGCGCCCAGTAGTGTTGGTCGTAGATTTGGGGAATGACAACTTGAGGTGTACCGACACGGGCAGCTGCGGTTGTGGTGCCTGCTCCGCCATGATGGACGACGGCTGCAACCCGTCTGAACAGTTCTTGCTGGTTGACCTCGCCAATGACCAAGCAGTCGGGTGAGTCGGAAAGGAGTGACAGGTTAGCCCACCCACGCGAGATAATCGCACGGCATCCAAGCGCACGAGCTGTTTGTACTATCACCTGGCTGAGGTTCTGCGGGACATTCATACTGCCGAAGCCAAAGTAGACGGGTGGTTCGCCTGTATCAAGAAACGTCTCTAATTCAGCGGACAGGGGACGTTCATCCGGCAGTATCCATGCGCCGGTTTGAAACACGGTTTGGTTCGCGGGATCAGGCCAGGGCGCCAACGTCGGGTCAGCTGCCAGCCACGGACGGTCTGTGAAGATGTGGCTTTCCACGTCACTAACTCTGGGCAGTCCGACTAATGATCGATGGGAGTTGAGCGAACTGCCGAACATGTCGTTGAAGCGTTCTGCATTCCGAACCCAGAGTTCGTGGTTGTCAACCGTTGCAGGCGCATAGGTGTGTCCCGGTGGAGACAATGGCGGTGGTGCGTGGTGCAGCGATGGCAGAACTACAGGACAGTAGGCGACGAAGACGTAAGGGATGGCCATCACTTCTGCCACTGAGCGTGCGGCGATCTGTAGGGCTGTTGCTCCTACGATGACGTGGCAGCCTTGGGCTGCCGTCGCGATTGTCTCAAATTGGGTGGCGACTGTGGCTTGGGCTAACTGACGACGGCGCTCAAGCGAGGGCGGAGCCGACGTAGCCGATGGGCTAGAGGCATAAGCCTTGGACAGTTCAGGACCAATGGGTGTCACGCTTATGCCGAGGCTGTCGATCCAGTCTCGGAAGTCCGGCGGCACGCACAGGTGAACTTCCTGACCTAGAGACCTTAACTGCAACGCCAGCGCCACCAACGGCTGGACATCGCCCCGTGATCCAATTGTAGACAGCAGCACACGCATTACTTACTCCTCGCGCGTAAGGCAATACCTTCGCCAAAATAAAAGAAGACCTTCTGTAGTAGAGTGATGTTTACTAAACTACAAAGATTGGCACACAGAAAGCCTATGTCAGATATATTAGCACTAATAGTAATAGCACTAATAGTAAAAATTTCTTGCTCAATTGAAAAGTTGTATTTAGATTTCATAGCCAACAGACCAATTAGCAAATACTATCAAACGTGAGCGCAGATTTTTTAATCGCTTCGCGCCCTTTGCGATAGACACACGTAGGAGCTTGAAAAGCTTGGTAAAATTGGTCAAAAAATTATTTCCAAATCGTTTTGCTCTTCCCTACTTATTCTCGATTGCTATCTAAAGTTAAAAGCATCGAGTTAAGAGGCAGTTCAATCATTAGCTTATATTCTGTTCAGTTTGAACTTAATCCCCTAAATCTGATACGCGAATTGCTGGAATCAATAGAGATTAAAAACTCTGATTTTGCTCATTTAATTTGTAAAATAATTCCTGCTCGCTGTCCTTTTGAGCGAGAAGTAAAACTTTTTAAACGCGCGCTATTCCATATTCCTTCTTTGTGCAAATTAAATCCTTTTTACGAGCAATTAGTTGGTTTGCGCTTTAAGTGCCTTTGCTACTTGGCTGATGAATGCGGCGAAGACATCACAGCTTATTGCTAATAATTTCATTTTTTAGTTATTTTTTGAGTTTCTGTAGGAGATACGGTAGTATGACTTACTCAGTTGCTAGCGATCAAGTTCACGAATTTTTAGAGCAAACATTTCCCTTTAATCACCTCAATCCTCAACAGTTACATACAATCATAAAAAAATGTCAACTCGTCCGCTATCGTACTGGACAACCGTTATTTGTCCGGGAAAGTATGCCAACTCAGATAGCGATTATTTATGAAGGAAAAGTTAGGTTATTGGGCTATGACCAACGTACAGAAAAGCCAGCAAGTTTACAAATAGTAGGGACTGGAGAAATTCTTGGCTGGGTAGGATTAGTGCGGGGAGTACCTTGTGAAATTGCAATTGCATCCACAGAAGTAATTTGCATTACGCTACCATCAGCAGATTTTCTGGATCTAATCGCATCGGAGCCTTTATTTACGGAAGCACTATGTAGTAATTGTGTTTTAAGTGAATTATCTGAATTATTGAGTGTTGAACTTAACCGACAAGCAGACGCTAACACAAATCTTAAAGAATTGGCTTTGAAAATTTGGCAAGATGTGACTGTTGTCAATCTGCCAAAGGGTAAAGTTAATATTTCTCAATTTGATTCACAACGAATTTGGCTTGTTAGCAGTGGTGCCGTCGAAAATTTCGCTGCTGGTAGTCGTTTAAATTTTGATGAAATGGGTCAATACTTAAGAATTTCTGGAACACGAGGCACCAGGTTGCTAAGTTTACCATTGAATCTTGGATATAATCAACAATCTGAAATCCGTAATCAAAAATCAAAAATCCAGAATTTAGAAATTTCCTATGCACCCGATGAAGTTCCAAGCTCAGTAACAGAATCTAGTACACAACAAGCTAAATTTCCTTTTGTGCGTGGACGCGGTACAATTGAGGCGCCTCTTGCATGCTTGCAAATGTTAAGTCAGTATTTCGGCGTTTCTTTTCGTCGAGATTTGATTAAAAAAGTCTTACAGAACCAACTTAAAACGGCAAATAATATTTCTCTACAAGTTGCTGGTGCAATAGTAGAAATGGTGGGATTACGCGCGCAATTAATACAAGTACCTGCCACAGCTATTCACCGTATCAAAGCACCAGCGCTAATTCGTTATTGTGAGAGTTTAGCGATTATCTACAACACCACAGAAAAAGAAGTTGTGATGGCAAGTCCAGAATCAGGGATTATCCGTGTAAAACATCATAAATTCACAGATTTATGGTCAAGTGATGGTCAGGTATTGTTGATACAAGCTCCTTTAAACAAGCCTAAAGAAAAATTTAGCTTGCGGTGGTTTTTGCCATCAGTTTATAAATATCGTCGAGTTTTAACAGAAGTATTAATCGCATCGGTCTTTGTTCAGTTATTTGGTCTGGCTAACCCGATAATTACCCAAGTTATTATTGATAAAGTTTTAGTTCAAAAAAGCCTTGATACTCTAGATGTCTTAGGTATATTTTTGTTGGGAGTCGGTATATTTGAGGCTCTGCTTACTACCCTCCGCACCTACTTATTTGTTGACACTACCAACCGCATCGATTTAAGTTTAGGCTCAGAAGTAATCGACCATTTACTTCGGCTTCCTCTATCATTCTTTGAAAAACGCCGAATTGGGGAACTTGCAGGTCGGATGAATGAATTGGAAAATATTCGTTCTTTTCTAACTGGAACTGCTTTAACAGTTGTTTTAGATGCAGTTTTCTCAGTGATTTATATTGCCGTCATGCTGTTTTACAGTTGGATTTTAACACTTGTGGCTTTAGCAACAGTACCTTTGTTTGGTTTATTAACAATGAGTGTTTCTCCAATTATACGGCAACAGTTAAATCATAAAGCTCAACGTCATGCTGATACTCAATCTTATTTAGTCGAAGTCCTTACAGGAATTCAAACGGTTAAGGCTCAAAATATTGAACTAAAATCACGCTGGCAGTGGCAACAACGTCATACTAAGTACATTAGTGCTGGCTTTAAAAATATTATTACATCTACTACAGCTAGCTCTATCAGTGGGTTCTTAAATAAATTGTCTGGCTTTTTGCTGCTGTGGGTAGGCGCCCATCTAGTGTTATCGAATAACTTGACTTTAGGACAGTTAATTGCTTTCCGAATGATTGCAAGTTATGTTACTAGTCCACTACTGCGTTTAATTCAACTTTGGCAGAACTTTCAAGAAACAGCTTTGTCTATTGAACGCCTAGGTGATGTTCTTGATGCACCTCAAGAAATTGATGAATCTAACAGTAAAAATATTACGCTGCCTGAAATTAAAGGTACAGTGGCATATGAAGGAATATCTTTTGGTTTTAATCCAAATGTCGCCTTGCAGTTAATTAATATTAATTTAGAAATTCCTGCGGGTTCATTTGTCGGTATTGTTGGTCAAAGCGGTTCTGGTAAAAGCACTTTAACTAAGTTGGTACAAAGACTTTACGAACCAACAGCAGGAAGGGTAAAAATTGATGGTTACGATATTAGTAAAGTCGAGCTTTATTCACTGCGGCGCCAAATAGGTACAGTTTTGCAAGACACACTGTTATTTAACGGCACAATTCAAGAAAATATTGCTTTAACAAATCCCGAAGCTAGTTCCGAAAATATTATCGAAGCTGCCAAAATAGCTGCTGCCCATGATTTTATTATGTCGTTACCAGATGGGTATAACACAATGGTGGGAGAACGAGGTTCTGCTTTATCTGGTGGACAGCGACAACGAATAGCTATCGCGCGGACTGTAATGCAAAATCCTAACTTATTAATTTTGGACGAAGCAACCAGCGCCCTTGACTATAATTCTGAACGCCAAGTATGTCAAAACCTAGCCGAAGCTTTCCGCAATCGCACAGTCTTTTTTATTACTCATCGCCTTAGTACAGTAAAAAATGCCGAATTAATTTTAGTTATGGATAAAGGGGTTGTGGTTGAACAAGGTACTCATAAAGAGTTAATGGCACTTAAAGGAAGTTATTATTGCCTTTATCAACAACAAGAATCACAATTATAGGAATTGATCCCCCCTAACCCCCCGCGTGGAAGGGGGGAACAACATTTCAAAGTCCGCCTTAATAAGGTAAAGACAAGATTTCAAAGTCCGCCTTAATAAGGTAAAGACAAGATTTAAAGCCCCCCTTATTAAGGGGGGTTGGGGGGATTTAATCTGTCAGCGAAAAGTATTAACGTCCTACTTATCTTCATTAAAATCACAGAAATTAAAACCATGACCTCTGCAAACTTTCCCGACCAATCTCTTGTTTTAGAACGCCCAAAAATTTCCTCCAGAATATTTACATGGCTGATAATTAGCCTTACTGCTTCTGGAATAGCGTGGGCATCTTTAGCCAAAATAGAAGAAGCCATTCCTGCAACTGGAAAATTAGAACCTCAAGGTTTTGTACAAGAAGTTAAAGCCGCAAATGGAGGTGTAGTACGTGAGATTTACGTTCATGATGGTCAAAAGGTTAAAAAAGGAGAAATTCTGCTAAGTTTTGATCCCACAGTACCAAGAGCCGAACTAGAATCACTCAATAAACTTAGAGATTCATTGGTACAAGAAAACCAATTTTACACTACAGAAGTCATTAGCAACGTATCTACAGGAAAACCATCAAATTTACAAATATTAACGCAACTAAGAACTAAATTAATATCCGAAAATCAGGCTTTTAAATCTTTATTACCAGGTATTAATCAACACAATACAGATAAATTAAATAGTAATCAACAACAACTAGTAATAGCAAGTCGCGCGGAACTACAATCTCGCCAAGCAGCCGCGCGTTCACAAGTTACTGAGTTACAAACACAACTTAATGAGGTACGAGTACAATTAATCGGCACCCAAAAGCAATTACCAATCGCCCAAGCACAGTCAGAAACCGCTAAGGTACAATTAATAACGGCTCAGGAACAATTGCCAGCAGCACAGCAACGTGAAGCTATAGCTAAACAAATTTTATCTACAGATAAAAATATTTTAGATAGATTGGCGCCTTTAGCATCGCAAGGAGCAATTTCAGTTGTACAAGCCCAACAACAGCGGCAAAAAGTATTAACGCGCGCTCAAGAAATATCTTCAAGCCAAGCGGAAATATTAACACGCCAAAAAGAAATTGCTGCCGCAAAAGGTGAAATTAGTAACCGTCAAAGAGAAATTGTCAATGCTCAAGCTGAAATAGCTCGTCTTAAGGAAGAAGAACAACGTATCAACGCGACAGTTACCAAGGCACAAGCACAGTTACAAAATACTGTTGATTTAAATGCCAAAGAAATTTTGACTAAAATTACTGACAACGACAAAAAGATTGCCGAAATTGATAGCCAACTTAGTCGAGCCAAACTAGATAACCAAAAAAAGATTAATGAGATAGATGCTCAAATCAGTAAAGCAAAATTAACGCTTCAGTATGAAGAACTTCGGGCGCCTACAGATGGAGTAGTATTTAATTTACAAGCTCACTCTGCTGGGTTTGTAGCAAATACCACTCAGCCAATATTGAGTATTGTACCGAGTGAAAATTTAGTAGCTCATGTGTTTATAACGAATAAAGATATCGGATTCGTAAAAGAAGGTATGGGTGCCGATATCAATATCGAATCTTTCCCAGACAGAGAATTTGGCAGCGTCAAAGGGAAATTAATATGGGTTGGTTCCGATGCTTTACCTCCAACCCAAGAACGACCATTTTATAATTTCCCAGCCAAAATTCAGCTAGATGGTAAATCACTGTCAATAGATGGCAAAAAACTACCATTACAATCTGGGATGGCAGTTAATTGTAGTATAAAGATACGCAAGCGCACTGTTTTAAGCATTTTTACCGACATGTTTCATAAAAAAGTTAAGAGCTTAGAGACAGTTAGATAAGCTACTTTGTTTACCGTTTTTGAATAAGGATTACTCCAACAAGTAGTAACACCGTTCCCAAGACGCGCGACAGGTTAAGAGAAATTTGGGTAATACCAAACGCACCAGTAGTATCAAGGATGAGCGCCGCAAGCATTTGTCCGGCAATCACTAAAGAAAAAACTACTGCGGCGCCTAATTTCGGGATTGCAATTAGGGACGCGACAAGATAGTAAGCAGCAAATATCCCACCGAACCAAGCCCACAGGGGAAGAGAATTAAAAGCTGGGATCGAGCCACGGGGTGTTGCTCCGCTAACCCACACTAGAGCTAGTGAAAGGAGAGTTAAGAATACTGAGATAATTGTGGTGAGAACCGGAGAGCCAGTTGATACTCGCAAGCGCGCGTTCCAAGCCATCTGTATGGTAAGACCTGCACCGCCAAGCGCGACCAAAATAAACAAGACAAATCGAGTAAACATGATTAAGTGCTTTCGTTTAGAGGGAGCAAGTAAAAACTCCGCTCCGACGAAGTTTACCGGATGCAGTAAACCGAGAGCAACTCACTAACCTTCTAACCTTCCTTGCACTACAATAAAAAATTATCTTTGACCTTCCCTAGTTCTTCCCGATTGCTCTTTAACCTTACAAATATAAACTAATGGATTATAACTTGGAGATTACAAAAGGATTAAATGAATGAATAATATTGAAAATAAACAATTCTTAATCAATTATCTAAACAAATCAAAAAAAAATAGTCGAGGTAAAACTATTAATAAAGAAAATACAGAAAATAGGAGTACCGAAACTAAACAAACTGCTGCAATGAGATTAGTAAAATTTCTTTTGAGTAATCGCATTCAAAATCAAGAAAAATAGAAACATATGCATAATTCTTCCTTTGCGTCCTTTGCGTTCTTTGCGGTTCGTTTTTTCTACACCCCAAAATTAATGACACGAACCAGTATTGCTTTGTGTCCTTTGTGTCTCTGTGGTTCATTCTTCTCTCCGTGTACTCTGTGTACTCTGTGGTAAAAAATATCTGAATGCACAGGCGAGACGCCTATGCTACAACGCCCCAAAACTATTTATACAGACCACTATAAGGAGGATATGCAAAATGGAAGCCCGCTCCCTATATACTTTCACAAACTATTCGCCAGAATGGCAGTTTGAGTTCGAGCGAGAAGCCAAACGACTCCAAGCATTACTCGGTGATGGGTTGATTGCTATCCATCATATTGGTAGCACATCAGTTTCAGGATTGGCAGCAAAGCCCATTATCGATTTGCTACCTTTGGTTCGCAACATTGAGTATGTAGACAACCTAACCGCGCGCTTTCAGGAATTAGGTTACAAAGCGTGGGGAGAGTACGGGCTAAAAGGGCGACGTTTTTTCACTAAAGATAGTGGTGTCTACCGAACCCACAACGTGCAATTGAAGCCAATGAGGCAGGATTGCGTTTTTGGAAAAAAATGGGATTCGAGATTGTACGTAAAACATTGTAGGTCAAAAATTATCTTTGACCTTCTACGGTTTTGTGAGGCACCCAATGTATCTTGGAGCAATACTACTTTTTATAGGGCGCCAATGCTAATAGGTTCTAAATATGGTATTTTTATCCGTGCAGACAGATGTGCTACAATTCGCGCGAGGCTGTAAATTGATATAGAGATTGTAATGTCAATCCATCTGTTGGATACTCAGCAATACCAAAACTAAATGTTACTTGAAAACGACTGTTATCTGGTGCGGTAAATACTTGCTGTCGCAAAGTAATTAAGATTTCACCTAAACAGTCGCTTGCTTGTTGTTTCGTTAAACCAGGCATTCCAACTACAAATTCCCCGTTTCCCCAATAGCCCAATACCTCATTACCCCGAAAAGTATTTTGGAACAGGCGCCCCCATTTGTGTAAAACTTGGTTTCCTATAGCATGACCATACTGTATATTTATCTGCCGCAAATCAATAATATTGAATACTACCAGACAAAAGGGTTTGCAAATGCGTTGTAGGTCATAACTTGATTGAGGTTGATTTGCTAATCCAGTTACAGGGTCTTTAGTAGAAAGGTTCTCAATTAAACGGATGCGTTCCAAACGATTGGTAATACGAGTTAACAGTTCAACTGCCACAACTGGTTTGCTGATATAATCGTCGGCGCCACTTGCAAACACTTTTTGAATGGTTTCGCGGTCGCAACGTGCGGTAAGAAACAAAATTGGTAGTCCTTGCCAGTCTGGGTCAGTGCGAACTGCTTGACAAAGTTCAATACCGTTGATTTGCGGCATGTCCACATCTAATATTAATAGGTTGGGAGCAGTAGACCGCAACACTTCCCAAAAGCGTAAGGGGTCATCTAATCCTGTCATCCGAATACCCCAAGGTTCCAACATTGGACGCAACGCCGCCAAAAATACCGGGTCATCATCGACTACTAATATATTTACGCTAGAAGAGTGGTTACGCTGCAATAGTTGGGTTGCTGTATCCCAAACTCGCTCTGCTGTCACAGGTTTAACTAAAAACCCCTGCGCGCCAGCACGAGTTGCCATAACCCGATCTAATAGCCCCGAAGCTGATGTTATTAATAATACTGGTATAGGTGGTGTCCGCGCGGCTAGTTTAGATAGCAACGCTAAACAATCAGACTGTCCTGTAGTGTCCACATCAAGCACCACCAAATCAGGAGAGTGAGACTGAAGCCAAGTTTCAGCTAATTTCAAAGTTGCCAACTGTTTCCAACTCAAGTCCAAAGAAGACGCCGTATTTTGTAACTCTTGACCTAAAATTGGGTTGGGGTCAATCAACAGTAGTCGAGGTTCTGGAGACGAAGACGGTTGTGATTCTCCCAAATCCAGCATCTCATCCAATTCGCGCACCAAATCTAAAAATTTTTGTTCCTGGGCAGGTTGTAATGCTTCATCTGAACTCAAAATTTTTTCAATATTGCGCGCTAATATAGTTCCTGCTTCCCGCTCAAACATCCCCAACACACCAGCAAGCTTATGCGCTGCCTGCTTTGCACTTTGGCGAGCGGAGTCAGTGAGGTTTCCTGCTTTTATTTCCGTAGCGCAAGAATGTAAAGCCTCCAAACGTTCAACCATCAACCCTCGATACTGTTGCCACAGCTTACTAATACCCTGCTGAAACTGCTGCTCAACAGATGTAGACGGAGCGGTAGAAAGATTACTTACTTGTTTTCTTATCCCCTTGTCCCCTTCATCCTCCCCCACACCTTCGCGCAATTTATACCCTAAACCATACACATTTTCAATCCAGTCCACAGCTCCAACTTTTTTCAGCTTTTGCCGCAGTCCTTTAATATGTGCTTTAACACTTTCCTCTAAAGGGGGATCGTCAAACGTCCACAGTTGGTCAACTAGTTGTCCACGACTAAAAACTCGCGATGGATTCCGTAAAAATACTTCCAATAGAGTGTATTCTTTTGGAGTTAATGCCAGGAGTTTTTCTCCGTAACTAACCTCACAACTGCGAGGGTCTAAACGTAAATTGCCTGCTTGTAAAACAGTTGTAGGAGAAACTTCGCCACGTCGTAATAATGCCCGTATCCTTGCTTGAAGTTCTTCTAAATTTAAAGGTTTAACTAAATAGTCGTCGGCGCCTGCATCTAGTCCATGAATTCTATCTACATTGGCATCTCTAGCAGTTATAAGCAGCACTGGTGTAGAACAACCAGAAGCACGTAACTTTTGACATACTTTTATACCATCAAGTACAGGTAGCCCAACATCCATTAGAATTAGGTCGTAACTCGTGCTTTGAGCATATTCCAATCCTGTTTGACCATCCTCGATAGTGTCAACAATATAGTGCTGGCTCCTTAGAGATTGCACCAGTACACCTTGCAACACTTCGTCGTCTTCTATTAACAAAATTCGCATTAAGAGAAGCCCTCAGTATAGAATGAATGCATCTGATAATGCTATTATCTAAGAAGAGTAAATCTATTTCTAGCTGAAAGTTACAATTTTTAGTCACATGTGCAATTAATTGAGCAGTTATAACGTATCTGGGAACCCTCATAGCCTTAATTTTTTCATCCATCCTTTGATAGACTTTTTTTAGATAACCTCCAAATTATTCGCAAAGGAAAGTTACGCCTATTCATTTATATATTATTTATCAAATAGTTAAATAAGTCTCTGTTGGACTAATTGGCAAAACTTTAAGGTGCTGATTTTTAAGGTCTAATTCTAAACCTAATGCTTCAAGTGGAATTACACCTAACAACGGATTTTTTCCTCCCGGTAATTCTAAGCACTCAAAAGTTCCTTCTCTGCCAGCAACGCTGATTTTTGCGTCCTGAAAAACTCTTGTTGTTCCAATACCCATAGCGGTAACAACATCAACCTCTTTTAATACTCTCAAACCTAACTTCGCAATAACATCTGCTGGCAAGCACAAAGTTGTAGCTCCTGTATCGACTAATACATTCTCAAGTGTAACTGAACGCACTTGCTCTTTTGATATCGTCCCATCTTCAGCACGAATTTGGTCCGCGTTATTAATTACAGTTAGATTTGTAAGAACTTTACCCATTTGGTTGTTATCTTTAACTTGCATACCTGGTCTCCTTAATTACCACTAAAAATGGAAATCTTGAGCATTTGTATTATATATCATATGATTAATTTAGAGTTGATTTATAAAGTAAATATTAAATATCTGTAGGTTGGGTGTAGCGACAGCGCAACCCAACATAATGATTAAGAACGTTGGGTTACGCAAAGCCTTCACCCAACCTGCGTTTTAGCGGACTTAAAATTTTCTTTATAAATGACCTCTAAAAATAAATTAATTGTATCAACTTGAAGTTCAAAAAGGAACGAAAAGGTGAGCGCAAATACAGCGATATTTAACTGTACGAGCGTATGGACAGGCGGGACGCCTATCCTACGATGGTTAAAATAGCTTGTATTAATACGTCTGGGTCAATTGGTTTGGAAATATGTTGTTGAAATCCGGCACCCAGTGCAAGTTGTTGATCAATTTCTCCTGCATAAGCAGTGAGGGCGATGGCTGGAATTGTTCCGCCCTGCTCAGGCGCCTGGTTTCTAATTTGACGAATTAGTGTATAGCCATCCATATCGGGCATACCAATATCGCTAATTAGCAAATCAAATTTTGCTTGCTCCAAACTGTTTAAGGCTTTACTAGCTGAATCCGCTGCCGTCACTTGCACCCCGTACTGTTCTAGCAGGAACGCGATGAGTTCCCGCGAATCTGTGTCATCGTCTACAAGCAGCGCTTGTAATCCATTTAAATTAAAGTCTGAGCGAAGAAGAGACGCAGTATCATCTTGATTTAGTTTTACCACAGCGAATGGAAGCTTGACTATAAATGTTGCTCCTTGCCCTTCTCCAAGACTCGCTGCTTCAACGGTTCCTCCGTGCAGTTCAACCAAATAACGAACAATTGCTAACCCTAACCCCAACCCTCCAAATTTTCGGGTCGTTGTGCCATCAGCTTGGCGGAAGTAGTCAAAAACGTAGGGCAGAAAGTCAGCAGAAATACCCCTGCCGTTGTCGCTGACAGTGATTTGAGCGTATTCCTTTAGATGAGTATCAACTTCATTTATCGCCTCAACTTCATCCTTTACCCTTTTTAACTGCACCTCTACTCGACCACCTTGTGGGGTAAATTTAATCGCGTTGGCAAGTAAATTCCAAACTACCTGTTGCAGGCGCCCAGAATCACCCAGCACTTGCCCAACTTCAGATTCAATATTTAATTCAATTTGAATTGATTTTACTTCAGCAGCTAGCCGCACGGTTTCAAGAGCAGCTTTGATAGTGAATGCTAGACTGATTGGAACAAAGTTCAAAGTCAACTTGCCTTGGAGAATACGCGATACATCGAGTAAATCCTCGATCAGTTGTGCTTGTAGTTTAGCGTTGCGTTCAATCGTTTCGAGTGCATACTGAGTTTTGGCTGCATCTTGCTGACTTGTTAGCAAAATTTTTGCCCAACCCAAAATTGGATTTAGGGGTGATCGCAATTCATGAGACAGTACTGCCAAAAACTCATCTTTGATTCGGTTCGCTTGCTGTGCTTGCTCAGTTTGTTGTTGCAAAGAGAGCATCAACTGATTGAGGCTTAAGTTCTGCTGTTGCAGTAACGCTTCTGCTTGTTTACGTTCGGTAATATCGGACAAAATGAAAACGGCGCCAGTGAGAGTCCCATGCTGGTCAAATACCGGGTCGATGGTTTTGGCAAACCACCGTCCTTGGGAGTGAAATTCTAGAACTTGACGTTGGTGAGTTTCTTTAGCTCGCCTAAAACAGATTCCGTCACCCATTCCCATTTCTTTCCGCATCAACTCATGGTAAGCAAAACCTAAGATTTCGTGGTGGGGCTTGCAAAAAAGCTGCATCATTGCTTGATTACAGCGCAGTATTATACCTTCCTGGTCTACCAAACATACACCGTCGTTGATAGAGTCAAACGTGCTTTGCCACTCCCGTGCTGATGACCGAGCAACTTCCTCTGCGCGTCGAATTCGCAACAGAGATCGCACGGTGGCAAGCAGTTCGATTGGTTCAACGGGTTGTATAAGATAAGCATCGGCGCCACTGTCCAAGCCTTCTGCCTTATCCTTGCTTTGGGTACAGGTAGCAGAAAGGTGTAGTACGGGAATAAAAGCCGTTTCGGGATTTGCCTTAATTTGGCGACATACCTCAAAGCCACTCAAATCTGGTAATTTTACATCCAGAATTACCAGAGCAGGTTGATACTCGGCAACTGCCTTTAATCCAGTTGCTCCAGTTGCTGCTTCCACGACAGTAAAGTTAGCATTTTGCAAAATACGGGACACAATGTAACGATTGGCTTCATTATCGTCAACATGCAGGATTTTTACCTGTGGCTCAGACATTGTTTTTCCCCCAATCACCTAAAACCAGTCCGCCTAGTACGAGCGCATCTTGAAGTTGAGCAATCGCTGCCGTTTGAGAGCCTGTTTCTTTGGAAAGAATTGCAATACTTTGTTCTGTTAACCGCCTTTGCACTTCTGCATCCAGTTGTGCAGATGAGTGGATGATCACAGGAATTGACTTAGTGAGGGGATTATTCTTAAGCTGCTGAAGTACATCGAACCCGGTCATAGAAGGCATCTCTAAATCAAGCACAATCGCGTTTGGCTGCTCACGTTGTGCAAGATTTAATCCTTCCTGTCCGTTTGCGGCTTCTAAAATACTCAACGGTGTACTTACCAACAGCTGTTTTACAAAATACCGATAGGCGGGGTCATCGTCAATTAATAAGATTTTTTGACTCTTATTTTTACTAATTAGGGTATTGAGTTTGTTCAACAAAGGCCATCTGTCTACAGGCTTAATTAGAAAGCCGTCAGCTCCTAGCGCTAGTGCTTGCTTCTCATTATCAATAATGGTAATAACGAGTACAGGGATGTTGCTAGTCGTTTCCGAAGCTTTGATTTCTCGCAAGAACGTCCACCCGTTTTCTCCTTCTAGCATAATATCTAGCATAATTGCCGTTGGCTGAAGTTGTTGTAAAGCAAGCCTAGCAGTAGCTAAAGTGCGGGTTGCAATTAATTGATAAGTTGACTCCTGAAGGTGCTTTTCGTAAATAAATAGTGTTTCAGGATGATCTTCAATCACCAAAATGGGCAAACGAGTTGGCTCAAGTGATGGAGGTTGCATCCGGGTGGGAAATTCAGTTGCGTGTGGGTAGACAATTGGAATCGATGCTGTAAAGGTGGAGCCAGTACCCAAAACACTTGTAACCGAAACGCTGCCACCGAGTAGCTCCGCCAGCTTTCGCGATAACGGCAATCCTAACCCGGTTCCCTTTACCTGCTTTTGCAGAGGGGACTCAATTTGCACAAAATCCTCAAAAATGCGCTCAAGATCAGCTGAAGCAATACCGATGCCCGTATCAGATACTGAGAAGATCACAGTATAACCTGTTTGCACAGCGGTTACGCGCACTTCTCCCTGCTCGGTAAATTTAAGCGCATTCGAGACAAAGTTTCTGAGAATTTGAGCGACTTTGCCCTCATCGGTATAAAGATTTGGTATGTCATTGGGTTCCTCGACAATTAGCGCGACAGAGGCGCCTTGAACCAATAATGGACGCAGCATTCCCCGCAGCGTGCCAAACAAGTCGCTAACTTCAAAGGAACTGGGACGCACTTCAGTTTTTCCAGCTTCCACCTTTGCCAAATCCAGCAGGTCGTTGATCAGTTCTGATAATCCGCTCGCCGCATGACGGATAAATGTTACCTGTTTTTCTTGCTCGGCGCCCAAATCGCCATCCATTCGTGCTAGCAACATCCGAGAAAGCGACAAAATCGAGTTAATCGGCGTGCGAAACTCGTGGCTCATATTCGAGAGAAAACGGGTTTTTAGCTCGTTTGCCTGCTGCAAAGAACTTGCCTTCTCATCCAGTTCCGCATAGAGGGCAATTACACCGCGATTGGTATCTTCGAGTTCTCGGTTGAGGTGCGTTAATTCTTCCTCGCGCTTTCGTAGCTCTGCCATTGCCCGCAGTAACTCCTGGTTTTGTCGCTGGATTTCTTCATAGGGATTTTCGGGTTCGCTACCAATCACGGTTTCTCGAATTTGTTGCAATTGAGAATCGGTGAAAGTAGGTGTGCGCTTCGATAACCTTTTGCTCATCACCACCGTTATTCCCTGTTCTGACGATTCAATCTCAAACAAATCCATTAGCCTGCGGGCGCCCACGATACCCAGCCCCATTCCTGTGTGAGAGGTGTAGCTTCCTGCCAAAACGTCTGCCAAATGAGGAATGCCCCCACCCCGGTCTTGTATTTTAATCAAAAACGTCTGAGGCTCTCTTTCCAAATAAAATTCAACTCTTCCGCCTTTGGCATATTGAAATGCATTGCGGGCAATTTCCGAAACTGCCGTTGCCAATCGTACCTGATCTTGACTATCAAAGTCCAACGCGGAGGCAAGTGAGCGAGTTCGTTGCCGAGCTTGTACAACATCCTGTTGATAGTGGATTTCGAGCGCAAAAAGGATTGTCATTTGCCCATTCCTTTTGCTACTAACACTGTCACATCGTCCCGTTCTCGGTTAAAGTCTCGGTATAGCACACCCGCAATTAGGCTGGGATGTTTTTGACTCAAACCGGGATAACTTGAAAGGCGCCACCTAGCACTTAATCCGTCAGAATGCATAATTAAAAGTCCATTCTCGAACCAAGGATAGCTAAACTCTTGAATTTTGCGGATTTCATGCCCGACCGTGCCATTGTGAGACAGTAAATTTTTATGTTCAGTAAACGATAAAATGGTAGCAGTAATGTTGCCAATTCCAGCAAAACGCAAAGACTCTTGTTCAAAGTCGATTTCGGCAATGGCTAGTACTGCTCCTCGTGTACTTCGCAAGGCTGCGTGGGCAGCTTCCACAATCGCACTAGGAGAAAGATGATGATTGTCTTGAAAGATTCTTACGGCTAAGACGGCAGCACTGGCAGCTCCAGCCCCATGTCCTAGCCCATCGACTACTAGAAATAAGCTGCGGCGACTCGCGATACATGCCCAAGCATCTCCTGAAACGTCCTCCCCTCGTTTGGGCAAACATATCACTCCAATTTCTAAGGTTTTTTCCGACGGTTGCCGTGTCTTCACTGACCAAAGCTGGGCGAGGAGGGCTGTCCCTTGGTTAGGAATCGAGTAAATTTCAAATAAATCAGAGAGACGACGAATGGCGCCCATTCCATTCCCTGACGTCCCAGCTGTAGAAAAGCCATCTTGCAAACACTTATCTACATCGACCATCCCCGATCCTTTATCGAGCGACAAAACCTCAATGCCGACGGCTAAATCGTGCTTGAGTACCCGCAGCAACAATACTCCGCCTTCTGCGTGCTGCACCAAATTGTTAGCAACCTCTGTCACCACAATCCCAACTTTGCCCCGTTGGGTTTCCTCAAAGCCAAGCCGAGTTGCCAAAGCCATCGCTGCCCGTCGGGCTTCTCCAGTCTGGCTGGATTCAGTAATTGTGATAGCAACAGATTCTTGCATTTTATTTCCATCGTACAATTGTTACTCGTGTCCCTTCTCCTACCACAGACTGAATCTCAAACTCGTTGGCAAGTCGTTTGGCGCCGCTCAACCCCATACCCAATCCGCTCCCTGTTGTGAACCCGTCCTTCAGTGCCAGTTCAATATCAATAATTCCAGGGCCTTGATCTTCAAAGGTCAGCCTGAGTCCTCGTCGTCTCCCTTCTAAGAGCGTTTCTAACTTTGCTGTGCCGCCTCCCCCATAGTCAAGGGTATTGCGGGCTAACTCCGATGCAGCAGTCACAATTTTAGTTTGGTCTACTAAGCCAAAGCCAATCTCCACGGCAAAGTGGCGCACGGTCTGCCGAACTAAAACTACATCTGTAGAAGATTGAATTAAGATCGTTTCAGTCTTCTCCATCGTCTGAAGCACGCCAAGTGGTACTAATTTGATTTGTAGTTTCATTAAGTGACGAGTGCAACAGTGCCATACCCTTTTCCACATTTAGGGCAGTGCGAATGCCTGTCAGTGATAACCCCAATTCTACTAAGGTAATTGCCACAGCAGGCTGCATCCCAACAACAACTGTTTCCGCATCCAGCACCCGTGACATTTTGGCAATGTTACCTAAAATTCTACCAATAAAGGAATCAACAATCTCTAAGCCAGAAATATCGATCAAGACACCGTGAGCGTGAGTTTGAGTGATGCGATTGGTCAGGTCGTCCTGTAGCGTCAGGGCAAGCTGATCGTGCATATCCACCTGAATTGTCACAAGCAGTAAATTGCCCATTTTGAGTATGGGAATGCGTTCCATTGGTTTCTCCTATCCACCTATTTGGGTCGAGAGCTAATGGTCGCTCCCAAGCGTTTTAGCGCGGTGAGAAAGGCATCAGCTAACGTTGCCTTTGTTACAACATTAGCCAAATCAATGCCAAGATAGACGATCGTTTGGGCAATTTGAGGACGAATACCACTAATCATACAATCGGCGCCCATGAGACGGGCAGCAGTAACGGTCTTAAGCAGATGTTGAGCGGTAAGGGTATCAACGGTGGGAACCCCGGTAATGTCAATGATGGCAACTTCTGACCCGGTTTCAACAATTTTTTGCAATAATGACTCCATCACTATTTGAGTGCGGGCACTATCGAGAGTGCCGATAATGGGTAGTGCCAAAATTCCATCCCAGAGTTTAACCACTGGCGTAGATAGCTCCATCAACTCTTCCTGCTGTCGCAAAATCACCTCTTCCCGCGCCTTCTGATACACTTCCATGATCAGTAATCCCATCTGATCTAACAAGTTTGTGGCTAGCCAAATTTCTTCACCCAACTCGACTGGGTCTTTCAATTGCTGACGCATTCGGTTGAAGAGGGGTTGCTTGAACGAAAAAACGAATGTAGCCGTTTCAGACGGTGTGAAGCCTTTTTGTGATCGAGATCGAGAAATACTACTGAGCATCTCCCGCATCTCCTGCCACGCTGCTGCCTGAATATTGGTCAAGTTGCCCTGCCCAACGGCGATCCGAAACAAGCTAAGGAATTCACGGCACTCCTCCTTTAGCTCGACTTCTTTAATCAAACCTCTCCGAATATTAATAGTGGCTAACTCAGCCATCCACTCCGACAACAAATCTGCCTCGAAGGTTTCCAGAATCTTTGGTATTTTACTTTCGCTCATCGTTTCTATTCAGATAAGGGCAACCACTTTCATTAGCTTAATACAGTAAGAAGCCCCGCAGTTATAGCTACTACCACAACTGCTTGTTCTGAACCACGACTTGGATTTAAATCGGCGCGCGTAAACATCTCCACGCATCTAAAATTAGGTGCGTGACGTTACAAGTCTTATAACTACGTTGAAATTTTTGGTAGCGTCACGCACCCTACTTCTGAACTATTACGGGTGTTCCTACTGTTGCCCAATCATATAACCATTTTGCATGGTTCGGCGCCACATTTACACAACCACGACTAACAGGTGTACCGAAACTACGATGCCAATAGGCGCCATGTATTCCATAACCGCCATCATAATACATTACATATGGAACATTCTGAACATCGTAGCCGACGCCACGCATTCTAGCTTTACGGTGTTTTGTTTGAATATTGAAAGTACCTATTAAAGTGGGAGTCTTTTTCTTACCTGTGGAAACTTTGACTGCATAAACAGGATTGTCTCCTTCCCAAGCTGTTAGTGTTTGCTTGGATATATCTACTAGTATCCAGCGTTTTTCTGATTGTTTGAGAGTTTGAATCTGATTTTCTATTCGTTTGGTTTTGGTTTGCGCTAAAACTTCGTTTGATGGTGTGGTGATGGAGAGGCTTAGTAAAGTGGCAAGAAGAAATATATTTAATTTCATTTTTTTATTTTCATTCATAGATATCTAAAAAAGTTATGTAGACTATTTTAATCCCTCCTAACCCCCCGCGTGGAAGGGGGATCATCTAGGTAACAAAATTGTCAACTTACTACCTTGGTTCGGCACCGAGGTACAAGTTAGCTTACCCTGATGTTTATCAACGATGATTTGATAACATATTGATAACCCTAAACCTGTGCCTTTGCCAACTGGTTTAGTTGTAAAAAATGGGTCAAAAATTTTGCTTAATATATCTTGACTCATCCCAATACCATTGTCAGCTATTTCAATTGCAATATAATTATCTTGGCTAAGATAGGTTTTAATCCAGATTGTACTGTTGGAACACACATCTAAAGCATCGATAGCATTAGTGAGTATGTTCAAGATTACTTGATTTATTTCTCCAGCAAAACAATTAACTTGTGGAATATCACCATAGTCCTTGATAACTTGAATATTGCCCAACTTTTGCTGAAGTATCATCAGTGTACTTTCGATGCCTTGGTGAATGTCAACTTCTTTCAATGTTGCTTCATCGAGACGTGAGAAGGTGCGTAGAGACAGTACAACATCTTTTATCCTTTTTGCACCAGTATGCATCGATTGGATAATTTGAGGTAAATCTTTTGAGATAAAGTCTAAATCTATTTCATCAATTTTGTTTGTGATTTTAGAGCTAGGATTTGGCAATTCATTTTGATATAATTTGATTAATTCAAGCAGATAATCTGTATACTCTTTTGTGTGCAGTAAGTTCCCAAATATAAAACTAACTGGATTATTTATTTCGTGAGCAATACCAGCTACCAACTGTCCTAAACCCGACATTTTCTCACTTTGAATTAATTGTATTTGGGTACGGTTAAGTTCTCCTAGTGCTGTTTCTAATTCTTTAGTGCGTTCGGCAACGCGCGCTTCTAGAGTAGTGTAAAATCGAGCGTTTTCTAACGATATTGCTGCTTGCAATGCCAGTATTTGCAATATCTCTACTCTTTCACTTGTAAAGGCGCCTTTTACTAGATTATTCTCTAAATATAGAACTCCTAACATTTTACCAGTATGGATAATTGGTACAGCGAGTACTGATAATGGTTGGGTAATATTTATATAGGGGTCAGTATTAAATTCTAATGATTGTGATGCATCGTCTAATACCAAGTATGTTTGAGTACGTTCAATATAGTTGATTAAGGAAACAGGTAATTGATAGCTTTCAGTAACTGCGATGCGTTGCCATACGGTATTATCATCACTATCACCAACAAGCAATGATTCGATAATTAACTGATTATTCTGCTTTATAATAAAATATACTTTTTCGGCGCATGCGTTTTCTCGAACTAAATGTAAAAGCTTAGTGTTTAAACGACTAGGTATAAGTTCACGGGATAGTGCAAGAGAAGCTTTGACGACGGTTGCAATATCAAGCGAATAGTTTTTACTCGAAGTGATCGTTTTTTCATTTGAGTCGATGACTAAATATGGATAACGTTTTTCTAATTGTTTAACTTTCGCTTTTGCTCCCCATTTTTCGTAGCAGCGATGTGCTTTGGTAATGTAAATCTTGGAAAAATCTTCTTTATCTTGATTTTCCCAAAACAAAGCTGCAAGCTCGTTTGCTAAAGCTTCATTTTGAATGAAACCATTTTTTTGTGCTAACTCAATTGCTTTGTCGTATAAATCAACAGCTTGCCAATTTTTTCCAGTTATACGCGCGATTTCAGCTTCAACAAGTAAATACTTGTGTAGAAAGTTTTCAGCACAGCTAGCAGCCCAAATTTTTAATTGCTGTTGATTTTGATGAATTTGCACTAAATATTTTTCCTGTGTTACAACATCGCATCTTAAATACAATTTACTTAAAACTAGTGAATAATAAAAGTAATACTCTGAAGAAATAGTAAAACCTAATATAGCAACTAAATATTGTTGAACTTTATTTATATAATCTAAAGCTGCATCTTGATTATTTAGTAAATATAATACTTGTATTTGACATACATAATATAAAGTTAACGACCAAAACGATTGCTGCTCTTTACATTGCTTAATAAAATTTGATTTGGTAATGCTATAGTTATATATTTCTAAATTATTTAAGTATTCACTATCAACATTAGTTAGATTATCAACAGTAAATTTAATGGCAATAATGGTGTCAATAAGTACAACATGTTGAATTTTAACTGCTGCTTGATAACTTACTAATATTTCTTTGCTAATTGAGTTAAGTGCTAGACCTTGAAAAAATAAATTATAAATTAGAGAAACTAGATTGCAACCAGCAAACATTAAGTCTCCAGATTCTAATCCAGCTTGATAACCTTTACGGCTAATTACAGCGGCATTTTTAATAGGTTTAGACCAGCAATGTAACCATCCAGTTAATAATGCGCTAGCTTTAGATTTTTGTGATTTGTCATTAAGTTTTTCGCTAAGTTCGTATGCTGATAAACCTAACTGATAACCACTTTGATATTCACCTAATTTTGAACCAATAATTAAACCAAAATTAGCATAAGCTTTTACTGACTCCGAAACATTACCATACTTCAGCGATAAATTTACAGCTTTACTAACAATAAATGTATACAATGTAAAATTTGAAGCAGTATAAACTAATGGTTCTAAATTTATTAAAAGTTTAACAGCTATTTCTATCTGCTTATTCTCAATTTTTGGTAAATTAACTATTGAATCAATACCAATATTATCCAAATTTTGCTTTGCAATCATTAATTCTTCACAAGCAATGTCTTCGCAGTCACCTTCAGGTAAATAAATATCAAGTAAGCTTAAGCCATTTTTAGCATACTTTAGTACATCATCATATCTTGCTTGTCGCGTGTACTGAGATACTATAAGATTATAAAAATCTGCTTTCTCCAATGATGATACTTTTTCAATTGCTGTATACGTTATAGATTTTGCAAATTCAAAGTTACCGTTAAGAAACTCAATTTCCGCGCGTTCTCGATATATATTCAAAGTTAAATCATAATATTGGCTCCAACTATCCACAGGTAGAAGTTGTACAGCATGGTGTAAATATTTAGCTGCGGCAGTAAAAGCAAGCGAAGCTTTAGCTTTACGTGCAGCAATTAAATTTAATTCTGCAACTGACTTAGAAAGTTCTTGCGCTTCGTCTTCAGTTTGAATTTGAGAAATTCCTAAATTAAATTGATTAACTATGTCAAATATATTTTCTTCTATCTTTTCTGACTCTTGATGCAATAATAACTTACCAATTTTATAATGCGTTATTTCATAAAGATTACTATCAATGAGTAGGTATGCAGCTTGCTGTACACGCTCGTGCAAAAAACGATATTCATGTATTTCTGCTTGTACTGTTGAAAGTCCGCTGTTCCTAACAGGTAATATTAATCCTTGTGTTAAAGCTATGCTCAATTTTTCTGTTACTTCAGTTGGCGATGTTTCAGATATAATCGAGAGCGTTGTCAAATTAAAACGCTCACCAATACAAGCTGCTAATTTTAATAGTTCTTGACTATGTGGAGGAAGTTTAATTAAATTACGCACCATTAGCTCAACTACACTCAAATCAGTGATTCCTACTGTTTGAATTTGGTTTATATTCCACTTCCAGTGTTGAAGTTGAAAATCATATTTAATTAAGCCTTCTTCATAAAGTGTTTTTATAATCTGAGTGAATAAAAATGGATTACCTGCGGTTTTATTTAACAGCAGTGATGCAAGTTGTACTAGCTCTCCATTGTCATCGCTATCAAATGTATCGCACAGAAGTTGGATAGTTTGATCTAAATTTAAGGGTTCTAAGGCAAGACGAACTATTTTCGTAGCTTTTTCAATTTCTCTCACGCACTGCATTAAAGCGTGTTTGCTTTCTACTTCGTTATCCCGATAGGCACCTATTAATAATAAACCTTGATTATCAGTAGCTAGCTGTTGTATCAATAAAAGAGAAGCTGTATCGCAAAAATGTAAATCATCTAGAAAAATTACTAAAGGACGCTCTTTTTGAGCAAATACACTAATAAATGCGCGAAAAATTAAATGAAAACGGTTTTGGGTTTCATTCAAACTCAGTTGAGGTACAGGTGGTTGTTCACCAATGATTAATTCAAGCTCTGGAATAACTTCTACTATGATTTGTCCATTATCACCGAGTGCAGTTTGCAATTTTTGGCGCCAGTCTAGTAATTTTATCGAGTCTTCGACCAAAAGAATCCGCATCAATGACTCAAAAGCTTGGAAAAAAGCAGCATAAGGAATGTTACGCTGATGGTCAAACTTACCTGCAATAAAGTATCCACGCTGACGAGTGACTGGTTGCTGAATTTCACTAACAAGTGCTGATTTACCAATACCCGAATAACCAGAAATTAGAACAAAACCACTAGAGACACTTCCATTACTTACGCGAGCAAAAGCATCAAGTAAAGTATCGACTTCTTTGTCTCTTCCGTAGAGCTTCTGCCGGAACGATAACTGTCCAGCTTTGTCGCGTTCTCCAGGTTTAAATGCTGGAATCACACCGTTTGCTTTAAGTTGTGTTAAACAAAACTCCAAGTCAGCTAAAAGTCCAACTGCGCTCTGATACCGGCTTTCAGCGTTTTTTGCCATTAACTTCATGACAATTGCAGCTAATTGTGGAAGAGTTGTTAATGGAGGTGGTTGTTTAGCAATGTGACTGTGAATCAATTCCAAAGCATCATCACTTATAAACGGTAGTCTAAAAGCAAGCATTTCATACAAAGTCACACCCAAAGAGTAAAAATCACTGCGGTAATCAACTGCACGGTTTATTCTCCCAGTTTGTTCGGGAGACATATATGCAAAGCTTCCTTCGAGTTGAAAAGAGGATGCATTTAGTTTTTCCTTAAATGAAGCAATACCAAAATCTGTAAGTTTAATTTCTCCAGTTTTTTGGTTAACTATAATACTGGATGGCTTAATGTCTTTGTGGATAATGTCGTAGGAGTGCAGCGACATCAATACAGTAGCAAGCTGAACGGCAATAGTCAAACATGAAACAACATCTAAAGCTTGCGACGCAATTATTTTATCCAGCGATATTCCACCAAAGTCCTCCAACACTAAAAATGAGATATCTTCCTGCTTCACCAAGCTATAAACTTTAACAACACCTGGTATATCTGAACTTTTAGCTTTGGCTAGACTAGATGCAATTCGATACTCATGCTTCAAACGTGTTACAGCGTCGATAGGGCAATTAGGCTTTAGAACTTTGAGGACAACAGACTTTTGTAATGCGTGCGAAAATGCTCGAATTATTAGCTTGCTAGCACTTTCGCTAATCACTTCATGCAGTTCATAACCCGGAATCCTCGTAGCTCTTAGCATAAACGCTCAAATATAAATATAACTTTGGTAATACCTCATTACATAGAATTGCTTAAATTATATACTTTTGCACTCAGTAATTTTGCGGAATGATTTCGTAATAAGCACTTCAGTGCTTGTCAATATTAAGCACTAAAGTGCTTATTACCAGTGTTTCATGTTGTAATATAGAAAAGTACAACTCATCAAAAACAGGAAGCTTAACTTCAGCAACACTAATCAAGTCAAACATCTAATCAAAGGGCGCACTGCCGTACATTAATGGAATCAAATACCTGCGCGCGATTATTAAATAAATACTGCGATTATCTAAGTAACTTGGAATTTCGTAAAGCAGTAGATACACTCTACTCTTCATGGATACTAGGCAACCAGTATATAGATGAGAAGGCACCTTGGAAGCAAATTAAAACCAACCGTGACGAAGCAGCGCAAGTAATACGTACTTGTATAAATTTAATTAGAATTCATGCAATTGTACAGGCGCCTATCCTTCCATTTACATCAGCAAAATTATTTGATGCACTGCACTTATCTGATACAGATAGAATGACCAAGATTAGCGAAAGCGTTAATTTTGAAGCTTTGCAACCCGGTCATAAATTTGACATAATTCCACCTTTGTTTAAAAAATGGGAAGATGAAGAAATCAAAGCTTCGTCTGTAAAATTTGGTAGTTAACTGGGGAATCTTAAATTCCCACTCTACTTTTATTACCTATCTACTTTGTGAGTAAGTTAATTGCTGCACCAGCGGCGGCGCCAGTTAGCGCGTTATTGACAGTGTTTCTATGTCCAGTAACAGCCCCTGATACTACACCAGCACCAGCACCAACACCAAGGTCTTGAACAAGGCTACGATCCTTTTTATGCGCTCTATTACTTCTGCCTTCATTTTTAATGCCATTAGCCGCGTTCACGGCAGCACCAGCACCAGCACCATTAACAACATTACCTAAAAACGAACCATGACCAGTGATTGCACCAGTAACTACACCTGCAGCAGCACCGATACCGACATCACGTAAAACTTGGTCGTCTGCTGATGCTGGCTTTGCTGGTAATAATGTGGCGCCGAATAAGCCTGTAGCCATAATCGCAGATAAAATTACTTTATTAATAGATAAATTCATCACACATTTGCCTCTTCACTAAGGTTAATAAGTTTAGTTTTACTGGCATCAACAAATTGCCTTTGATTCAACAAATTCATCCTATAAGTCTTAATAAATAAAAACTAGTATAAAAAGTCACTGTTCATACTATGACTAAAGTCATGTAAATTAGAAATTTGCTACACGAAGATGAAAAAACTCACCTTCTTCTAGAAGATGAGTTTTTGATGATTATGGTAAAGACGCTACATGTAACGTCTGTCTCTACCTAATATTACCTATCTACTTACTTAAGTAAGTGAATTGCAGCACCAGCGGCGGCGCCAGTTATCGCATTATTGCCAGTGTTTCCATTTCCTCTAATAGCCCCTGCTCCTACACCAGCAGCAGCACCAACACCGATGTCTTGAACTGCGTTACGTTTCTTTCTACGAGATCTGTTACTGCTGCCTTGTTTCACAGTACCCTGTGTTGCATTTACAGCAGCACCAGCAGCACCACCGTTCACGGCATTGCCCAAAAACGAGCCTTTACCAGTAATTAAGCCAGCAGCGGCTCCAGCAGCAGCACCAACACCAACATCACGTAGAACTCGGTCGTCTGCTGATGCTTGTTGCGCTGGAAATAGTGTGGCGCCGAACAAGCTTGTAGCCATTAAGCCTGGTAATACTGTGCGCTTAATCGCGCTCTTGATTGATAGATTCATTACGCACCTACCATTTAACTAAGGTTTGTAGATTATTGTGTCTTCGCTCTTATCTCCATATTAAACAATATTACCGAAATAAAAATTGTCATGTTCAACTTACGTAAGTGTCACATACTACCTATAAAATCACATGATTGGGGGATGTTTTACATCAGTAATACCCTCTAAGGAAGTATTTAAATATTCTTTGCGGCTTGTTTTTTTTCGATCACAGCCTGTCGGAAACCCAGCACAACCAATATATTAGTAAGCGTTAAAAATACTTCCGCACTACCATGTAGCCAGTCAACATTAGCTAAAGACGTACCGTAGTGGACTTGAGCATAAATTCCTGCTGGAATAGTCACAGCAACAAATACAAGTGTCCCGTAAAAGCCATATAAAGCTAACTTAGGCATTTGTCCCGAACGGGTAATAAACCACAAAAAGCCCAAGTAGGGAAATAGCGAAAGCGCGAATAATGTTTCTTTAGACATATTAAGGAAGGGGAAAAGGGTAAAGGGGTAAATTAAACTTGTTGTGATTTACTTGTGCGCCAAATCCAGAACGCGGCTATTAGTAGAGTAAAGTTACCCAATACTGTCATACTAGCTTGTAGTGTCACCATCCATTCCAAAGATGGGGAGTTATCAAAATAATGCCAGATGCAAGCACACATCGCGCTGACTAAAGCCGGTAACATAGCAAATGAAAATCCCCACCAAGCCTTATTTTGAGTAAGTTCGCCATAAGTCCAAATTAACCAAATAGCGGCTATCCATTCAATAACGCTAGAAACGTGAATTATCCAAGTGGGAATTGAAAGAGCGTGCATAAACAATAATTAGGAGGTAGGGTGCGTGACGCAGTAACAATTCTTCAACGGAGCTAACCATCAGATGGCGTCACGCACCTTACGAGTTAGGAGTTAGGAGTTAAGACACCTAGAGTTCAACCTAGGAGAAAATATTCGGTTAAAATTGTGGGCGCCTGGTACGAACGCTATTGATTATAAGTAACGTTCGATAGATTCGTATACTGTGGCTTCAAATACTGAGCAACGCGAGTCTTTGTTGTTATACAAAGTCTCAAGCTATTTGAACTACATGTACTTAATTGTATTGCACATGCTATCCACATCTTTGTCAATGTCAGCAAAACCAAAAAAGAGCCGGACGGTGATATACCGAGCACTATTGGGTAGGCATCTGGTAAAACTAAAGTATCGGTGCCTTGGGAGCGTGCGTTGGTTATTTATACTTAAAAAGTGTGTTGTAAACAAAGTTTATTGACAAAACTTGATCTTAGGGAAAATCCAATTAAAAACAAAACTTGCCCTGTTAAACCAGAAATATGCAAGTTTTAGTCGAAGAGCGAAAATATTTTGTGAGATAGGACTTCGAGGCAAATGAACAGACAAGTACTTTCTTAAAATTTAATTTTGTACCACAAATAGCGCCAATATTCATTGAACCTGTATTTATTGAAAAACCGTGACTAAAGTCATACCTTATTCGTGACTTTAGCCGGAATTATTTTTAATAGATATGAAAGTAAATAGTAATTAGTGGAAAGGCATTAGTTCTTGTACGTTGGTTTGTATAGCATTAAACCTTGCAATTTGTATTTGCGAGGTTTTTATCTATTTGGTAGTGTTGTGACTCATTCTAAAGCAATAGCTCGATATAAGCAAAAAGAAAACTCATAAATCGTCTTGCTCTGAACCAATGCCTTTAAGATTTTAAATTGTATTATATGTATAGTACCTTTCTTCATTCTCTTTCAGAGATTTTAATTTTTATAGCCTGGTTCTAGTTTAGATTCCCGGAATCTAACCACCCGCAACCAGATATGTAACACCACCGCATACACAGTTTGAATAAAAACTGTTAATCTAAAATCCTGTTAGGTAAAATCCAAAATCCAAAATGCGCGCGTTACTATCTGGATATTACGGTAAAGGCAACGGTGGCGATGAGGCACTGTTAGCGACACTTTTACAAATGCTACCCTCACACGTCACACCTGTAGTGCTGTCAGGAAACCCTGACGAAACGAGTCAGCGCTACGGAGTTGAAGCACATCAACGCATGTCGATGCCAACCGTTATAAAAACTTTACGCTCGTGTGATGCATTTATTTGGGGTGGTGGTAGTTTAATTCAAGATGCAACAAGCTTTATAAGTCCGTTTTATTACGCTGGCTTGATGGCGTTAGCACAAAAAATGGGTTTAAAAACAGTAGCATGGGCGCAAGGTATCGGCCCACTCAAACGTTCACAAGTACGCTGGATAGCAAGGCAAACATTCAGTAATTGTACTAAGGTTAGTGTGCGTGATATAAAGAGTGCAGCACTGTTGACTGAGTGGAAAGTTCCCCATTTCCTCGCCCCTGACCCTGTATGGGCAATGGAGTCTAAGCCAACACCAGGGCTTTGGGATTTACCGGCGCCTAGAGTCGCAGTAACATTAAGGTCACATTCACAACTAACGGCGCCTCGTCTAGAAACAATAACGCGCGCGTTAGTTGATTTTCAGAAAGCGACACAAACATTTATCGTGCTTTTACCCTTCCAAAAAGCACAAGACTATGTAATAGCCCAAACTATCCAGCCTGCACTGAAAGATGTTAGTAAAATACTGCATTTTGAAGAACCACAAATCTTGAAAGGTGTATTTCGCGGTGTTGAAATGGCAATAGGAATGCGTTTACATAGCCTAATTATGGCAGCAAGCGAAGGATGTCGAACATTTGCCATCAGCTATGACCCAAAAGTAAACCGCTTGATGGAAGATACAGATATGCCAGGTTGGGATTTAGCTTCCTTACCTGATGATGCTAACGTAATAAGTAAAACCTGGATTGAACACTACGCAAACGGCGACCCGCTATCACCAGATAAAATACAATTTTTCCTCGATAGGGCATCAATTCATCAAGCTGTTCTAGAAGATGCCTTAAGTTAAATGTAAATCTACTCTTGTGGAATGGGCATCCCTGCCCGTCATTAAATATGTTGGGTTGCGCTATCGCGTAACCCAACCTACTGTTCATGCGTTACATCCGTTCCATCCGTTACCAAGGTTACTCATTGGGTTGTTCGGGTATCCAAACTGTAAAAACTGAGCCAACTTCAACTGTAGATTCTACTTCAATTCGACCACGATGCATTTCTACAAGTTGCTTAGTAAGAGCTAGTCCTAAACCTGTACCTCCATAACGGCGCCTATAAGGAGTATCAAGCTGGTGAAACTTTTCAAACAACTGTGGTAATTTTTCTTCAGGTATACCAATACCTGTATCTTCGACTTGAAATACTGCGTTATTATCCTCACACCACAACCGTAAAGTAACGCTACCACCTTCTGGAGTAAATTTAATTGCGTTACTAAGAAGATTATTAATAATTTGCTGTACTCGTCGTGCATCTGCATGAAAACGACGGTTCTCATTAACTTGCAAGTCTAATTTTAAATCTACTTGTTGAGCCGTTGCTTTTTCCTGCAACGAGCTACTTATCAGTTGTGCAACTTCTGTTAATGAAAACTCTGTATTATTTAAAACTGCCTTACCTGCCTCAATTTGTGATAAATCGAGAATATCATTAATCATTTCCAGCAGGTGTTCACCGCTATCATGAATAGTCTGTAAGTAATCACGCTGACGCTGGGTTAATTCACCGAATGACCACCTTAGTAATGTTGATGACATACCAATTACGTAGGTTAACGGTGTTAGTAATTCATGACTAATAGTAGCTAAAAACTCACTGCGAATACGACTAGCAGCTTCAGCGGCAACTAAGGCATCGTGTAGTGCCATAGTTCGTTCAATTACTCGCTGTTCGAGAGTTTGCTTTTCTTGAGTTAGCGACTTCATTAACTCAGCTTGGTGAATAGCAATAGCTAGCTGTTCGGCAACGGCGCCTAATAAATTTTTCTCGCTTTCATTCCAGTTGTGCGCTTCGTAGCACTGATGGGCAATAAGCAACCCCCAGAGCTTATTTTCAAACATAATCGGCGCCACTAACTTAGCGCGAACGTGAACGGCTTTCAAAAAGTCCAACAAACATTTTTCGATAGGGTAAGTTTTAGTAATATCATTGACTGCCAGCGTAAAACCTTGACGGTACTTTTTCCAACATTCAGTAGTGGGAGTAAAACAATTTGCTTCTTTACAATTCAATACTGACGGAATAGTATTGTTTGCACAAACCTCGTAAACTATGCAACCCCCGTACTGAAGAACATGATTCTCGTTACTTGCCACTACCGAACCGAATGAGTTTGAAGATAAAGATTTTGATATAGGTATGTTTCTACGATTAATCTTAGACTCTTCAAATTTATATATTACCAACCTATCTAGTTCTAAAAACTCACGTACCTGCGCGAGCGCTGTTGTCATTATTACAGATAAATCTAAGCTTTTACGGATTTGAGTTGTTACACGATTTAAAAGTCGTTCTTGAGCAATTTGCTTAGAGAGTGCATCCTCGACGTGCTGGCAAGCAGAATAGTTTACATTGTCAGTGTTTGATGACTCTATTGCTGATGGCGCCAGTAAACAATCTAATAGCAGCAATGTAAATTTTTGTTGTAGTGTTGCGTCATTAGGTGCGATACGATGACGGAAGTGTTTTAAATCTCGATACGTTTGGGAATGAAGCGGAAATAAAGCTCCTAACTCTAACAAAAACGAAGCTATGACGTGAGAGTCAAAAGTCAAACTTGCATCTAACGAGATGATGTCCTCTTGAATTTCATTAGTCAAATCCTGTTGAACTATATTTTGTACTATGTTGTTTGAATTTACTTCTTTAGTTCCTGTTAGCAGCGCGCTAAACCCCTGCGACACAAATACTGTAAAGCGCTTTACCTGCCATTGGCTCGAAAGAGGAATTCGCTGTAACACAGCTTCTGTAAGTACTAAAGCTTGATTTTCAACTGCTGGAGCCATCTGCTCTAACAATCTTCCAAGCTGATCAAACATTTCAACACGTAACGTTCGAGAAAAGCCCAAATCAGGAGAACTAAGCATTTTCAATTTATGACAATAAAAGGGGCGGGCGGTCGAGGGGTTATTAACAGTTTGTAATAATTTTTAACATAATTTTGAGTTTACTTGAGTTTTACTTTATGTACTTTAAAACGATTACAGAGGACTATGCATCGTATTAATAGCACATCAGTCGATGCCCTTGCTCAATCTGAAGGCATTATTTTTATTAAACAAAATCCTGCTCCAGTAATATTCTTGACGGCAGCGGATACGGACATTCAGGGCATTGCCGCTGCTTATGCGTTTTTACCGAATTTTCCTGCGCTCCGAGTCGCTAACCTATTACAATTACAGGCGCAAATTAGCATTGATGCTTATGCAGAACAAGTTTTAGAGTTTGCTCAAGTAATAATTTTGCGCCTTTTAGGGGGGCGTTCGTATTGGACTTACGGTTTTGAAGTTGTGCAGGAACTTGTAGAACGTAACCATATAGATTTAATTGTAATGCCTGGAGATGATGGTATTGACCCGTATTTGATATCTCATTCCACTTTGGGAGAAGCCAAAGTTCACAAGATATGGCGTTATTTTAACGAAGGTGGTGTCGAAAATATTGTTAATGCATTCCAATATATTTCAGATTGCTGTTTTGAAACCACATTTAACCCACCTCCTGTAAAAGCCGTTCCGCGCGTGGGAATATACGAGCGATGGGAAAGAGGTAAGTCCGAAGTGGCAATGGAAAAAGAACGCATAATGCCAAGAGTTGGAATACTTTTTTACCGCGCGCATTATTTAGCAGGCAACACTAAAGTCATTGATGCTTTATGCTCGGCTTTAATTAAGCATAATTTAGAACCCGTACCAGTCTTTGTATCTTCGCTGCGAGAAAAAGATGTCCAAGCCGAACTAGAAGCCATATTTCAACCAATTTCTTCTTCGCCTTTGCCCATTAGCCTATTGCTTAACACAACAAGCTTTTCACTCGCACGCTTAGATACAGAAACCCCACAAATTGAGCTTTGGCAAAAATTGGATGTGCCAGTGCTACAAGTAATTCTTAGCGGTGGTTTTATTGAACAGTGGGAGTCAAATACTATGGGTTTGTCGCCGCGCGATATGGCGATGAATGTGGCACTTCCCGAAGTTGACGGTAGAATTATTAGCCGTGCCGTTTCGTTCAAAGCGTTGCAAATGCAGCACCCCGACTTAGAAACTGATGTAGTTGGCTATGAACCAGTAGCTTCACGCATTAATTTTATTGCCGAACTTACTGCGAACTGGGTGCGACTGCGTAACTTACCACCATCAGAACGGAAAGTAGCCTTAATTTTGGCTAACTATCCAACGCGCAATGCTCGTCTTGCAAATGGGGTTGGTTTGGATACACCTGCAAGCTGCGTAGAAATTTTGAAAGCCCTGCGAAACAATGGTTATAACGTAGAGAAGATTCCAGAAAATGGGGATGAATTAATACAGTGGTTAACTAAGGGAGTTACAAATGACCCTGAAGGAAGAGAATTACGTCCTATATACCAAAGCATTACGTGGGAAGAATATCAAGCTTATTTTAGTTCTCTACCAGAAACCGTTCAGCAAGGAATTAATCAACGTTGGGGAGAAGAACCAAAATCCAAAATTGCGATTCCTGGTATTCAACTTGGCAATATATTTATTGGGATTCAGCCATCACGGGGTTATGACCTTGACCCTAGCTTAAATTATCACGCCCCAGACTTGGCGCCAACTCACGCCTATTTAGCGTTTTATCATTGGGTGCGTAAATATTTTGGAGGTGATGCGGTAGTTCATGTTGGTAAGCATGGAAACTTGGAATGGTTGCCAGGTAAAAGCGTAGCATTGTCGAGTAATTGCTACCCAGAAGTGGCATTAGGCGCCATGCCGCATTTATATCCTTTTATTGTAAATGACCCAGGTGAGGGTTCTCAAGCCAAACGACGCGCGCAAGCGGTAATTGTAGACCATTTAACACCACCTCTAACCCGTGCGGAACTTTACGGTTCGCTGCAAAATCTCGAAAATTTGATTGATGAGTATTACGAAGCTGATACTTTGAACCCCAGTAGATTACCAGCAATAAGCGCGCGTATTAGTGAACTTGTTAGCCAAGAAAATCTTCATTTAGATTTAAGAACAGGTAAAGGGGAAAGGGCAAAAGGTAATGAGTCTCAAATCCCAATTGGTAAACTTGACGGTTATTTGTGTGAACTGAAAGAAGCGCAAATTCGTGATGGGCTACATATTTTTGGGCAGTGTCCCGATGGTCGGCAACTTCGTGATTTAATTATTGCTATAGCTAGACAGTCAAACCGACACCATATAGGTATTACCTGTGCCATCGCTACTGACTGGGGTTTAGAAATCAATCCTTTGACAGATGATTTTAGTCAAAAACTTACCCAAGAGCAAATAGAACTTCTAGCAAAAAAAACACACCATAAAATCCACACCGTTGGTGATGCAGTCGAAGCTCTCGAAGAACATGCAGCACATCTAATAGAACAAATAATTCAAAGTTCCCCAAATACAGACGCGATAAATTCTGTCTCTATACTCAGCACTCAACAGTCAGCACTCAGCACTCGTACAGACGCGATTAATCGCGTCTCTACACTCATTACTTCTCTGACTTGGATAAAATCGTGTCTTCTACCAGCTTTATTACAAACTGACAAAGAAATTATTAATTTGTTACGTGGACTAGATGGTCGATATGTACCGAGTGCCCCATCCGGTGCGCCAACACGTGGGCGCCCAGAAGTTTTACCGACAGGTAATAATTTTTACTCAGTCGATATTCGTGCAGTTCCAACAGAGTCAGCGTGGGATGTAGGCTATAAAGCAGCAGAAACACTGATAGAATGTTATACTCAGGAACACGGAGAGTATCCAAAAACACTAGTATTATCTTTATGGGGAACAGCAACAATGCGGACTGGAGGTGATGATATTGCCCAGGCACTTGCATTGCTAGGTGTACAGCCTGTGTGGGATAGTGCAGCACGCCGTGTTGTTAGCACTGAAATATTACCGTTAGGAGTGTTAGGGCGCCCGCGCGTGGATGTAACATTGAGAGTTTCGGGGTTTTTCCGAGATGCTTTCGGAAATCTGATAGACTTATTTGACCAAGCTGTAAAAGCTGTGGCAGCATTGGATGAACCGAAGAACTCAAACCCGCTAGCCGCTCAAGTGTTACAAGAAACGGAGTATTGGCTTTCAATGGGATTGAGTGAAATAGAAGCCAAAGAACGCTCTAAGTACCGAATTTTTGGTTCCAAACCAGGTGCATATGGTGCTGGACTTCAAGGTTTAATCGAGTCGCAAAGTTGGTCAGATGACTCGGACTTAGCGCGCGCTTATATAAATTGGAGTTCCTACGCTTATACTCAAAACAACAAAGGCTCGATAGCACCCGAAGCGTTTTCTAAACGTTTATCGTTGACGCAAGTAGTGCTGCAAAACCAAGATAACCGCGAACACGATTTGCTTGACTCTGATGATTATTATCAATTTCAAGGCGGTTTAACGGCAGCAGTACGTTCGATTCGGGGAGAAAACCCTGAAACTTATTTTGGCGATAACTCGATAACGTCAAAACCGCGAGTTCGTAAACTCAAAGAAGAAATAGCCAGGGTATACCGTTCACGGGTAATTAATCCAAAGTGGATTGCTGGAGTAATGCGTCACGGTTACAAAGGTGCATTTGAAATGGCTGCTACAGTTGACTATTTATTCGCTTATGATGCTACTGCCAGGTGTGTAGAAGACCATATGTATGAAGGAATTGCGAAGACATACTTGTTTGATTTAAGAGTTTGTAAATTTATTGAGGAAAAAAACCCGTATGCTCTGCGTGATATTGCTGAGAGATTACTTGAAGCACACAAGCGCGGTTTATGGGAGGATGTAAATATACAAACATTGGAAAATCTGCGAAACTTAGTACATCAAGCTGAAGCAGCTATCGAATAGCCAGTATCCAAGAAGTTTATCTTTTTAGGTAATTGTCACCACGTTTTTTTAGAGCGTGGGTGTTACTGGCATCGAAAAATAAGTGGTGTAGGAAAAAATTAGGAAAATAACTATGGAAAACCTTGCGTATTTACACCTAGCTTTCGATTACGAAGACTGCCCATCGATTGAACTAGCTAAACTCAGCCTTTTAGCCAATCAGGGAACATCGCCGAACTGGAAAAAACTATCGAGTCGAGCTTGGCGGTACATGTTACCCCTGGCTTTGACTTTATCAATGATGACTACAATGAGTAGTGCTTTTGCACTGCAAAAAGGCGACCAAGGACCCTCTGTTCGGGAATTGCAACAGGATTTGAGACGAGCAGGTTTTTATGCTGCTCCTATCACTCATGTATATGATGCTCGTACAGAAGATGCTGTCAAGCGGTTTCAAAAAGCTGCTGGATTACAGGTAAGCGGTATTGCAGGTCCAACAACAGTTGGTAAATTAGATAGCTGGCGCCCACCAGCTAAAAATACCACTACGAGGGCACAGAACGTTGTCAATACTCAAAAACCGCGTGTTGAAGAAGTTCGTTCTGTGGCAACGCAAAAAGCGACTGCACCAGCAACCAAGCGTCGCGTTTCAGGAATTATTGGTAAGGGTGACGAAGGAGAGGAAGTTCGTGTATTGCAAGAACGGTTGCGGATAGCGGGATATTATTACGGTAGTTCGACTGGTATTTTCGGTCCAATTACCGAAGATGCAGTTAAACAATTCCAGCAAGCTTATAATTTGGAAGCAGATGGATTGGTTGGACCTGCAACATTACGCCGACTGCCTCCTGTCGGTATTGGTGGTGAAGATACTTCTTCACGGCGCCCTGCTCCCAGCGATAAACTTCGTCTGGGCGATCGAGGTGAACCTGTACGTATTTTACAAGAACAGTTAATTAAAGCCGGATACTTAGAAGGACAGCCAAACGGTTACTATGGACCGTATACGGCGGATGCAGTAAAACGCTTTCAGGCTGAGAATTATTTGGCAGCAAGTGGTATTGCAGGTCCAACAACGCGCGCGAAGTTATACGCTACCACGAGTACTGGAACTAGCAACGAGTTTAACGTTTTGGAAATCCAACGTCGGTTGAGAGAAAAAGGTTTTTATAAAGGACCACTTAATGGCGTAATGGGTAACGATACGAAACGCGCGATTAAACAAGCACAAGAGTTTTATGGCATCAGTCTTAATGATGTAACAACAGGACGCTATTAACATGACTCAAAAAATCCCACGCGGGATAGTGCGTGGGATTTTTGTTGATTTTGATTCCCCCAAAAAACTTACCTCTCGACCTACGCACGTTGTTACAACGGCATTAACGCACGTTGACATTTAGGACAAACGGCATGAATTGTCATTTGACAGTCAAGAAGGTTAAAACCCTCTTTTTGGGCTGTCTTCGACCCAATTTTTAAAATCGAATCGTTTTTAAACTCAATCGTTGTGTTACACCTGACACAAATTAAGTGATGGTGATGATGTGGGTATGGTTGGTTGATTTCGTAATGTTTATGTCCTTCTCCCAGTTCCAATTCCCGTAAAATCCCCATCCGCGCCATTAATTTGAGGGTGCGGTAAATCGTTGATAAGCTGATGCCTTCTCCTTGTTCTTCCAACCTTTCGTAAAGGTCTTCAGCGCTCAAGTGTTCACCTTGTGGAAGTTCTTGAAAAATGTGTAATATAACTTCTCTTTGGGGAGTCAGGCGCCAGCCACGTTCATTAAGTTCTGCCTTCAGCGAAGCAGATGTGTAGACAGACATACTAATCTTTCTCAACAAAGGCTGTCAATTGAGAATATAACAAATATTCGGACTAAGTTGCAACAACAGCAACTTATTGAGAGTCTTTTTTAAATATTTTACAGCCTAAAGGTAAAAGGGGAGGGGTGAGGGGTAAGGGAGAGAGGGGATAAAAAAATGAGGTTTGCTTACCGCTTGTGCATTTTTCGTCTTGAATCTTTGACATGCTCCGACTGTCAAATAATCAGTTTTGGCTGTTTAGAAATTATTACAAACTGTGTTTATACTAATTTATGTTGTATTTGTTGCAAATTTATTGCTATAGATTGCAACAATATTACAAAATAAAATATTTGTTTATTGTGAACTATTAGCTGTTAGTTGTGTTTTGACAAGCTTTTAGCTTCAATTGGGAAGACTTGATGTTTTTGTAACAAAAAATTAACTTTTGTGTTATTAGCTCAACAATAACTTTATATCAATTGCCCTCCCACTATTGTGGGAGGCATTGTATAAGTCATAAGGTCACACCGCTCGTCAATTGAAAAAACTAGCTTAAAGATTCCAAGTAATCGCGAATTAAGTTACGACGCTTGGGTTGACGTAGTTTTTGCAATGCTTTGGATTCGATTTGACGTACACGTTCGCGGGATAAATCAAGCGCGCGTCCAATTTCAGCTAGGGAGTAAGGATGACCATCAGATAAACCGAAGCGCATAAGAATAACATCGCGTTCACGACTGGTTAAGTCAGCTAACAAGTGCTGTAAATCACGTTGTAGTGATTCGCGCATTAGCATTTCTTCGGGTGTTACACCGTCAGTTTCGAGAAGTTCGCCTAATTCGGTATCTTTGTCTTTACCAACTTTAGTTTCGAGAGAGACTGAACGAGGTACGCGCAGTAAAACTTCTCTAACTTGTGTTGGCGTCATTTCGAGTTCAATTGCCAAATCTTCTAAAGTCGGTGTGCGACCTTTTTCTTGAGCAATTTTACGCTGTGCTTTTTTAATTTTGTTAAGTTTTTCTGTGATGTGGACAGGGAGGCGAATAGTGCGGCTACTTGTAGCAATTGCACGAGTGATTCCCTGACGAATCCACCAGTAAGCATAAGTACTGAAGCGATACCCTTTGGTTGGATCAAACTTTTCGACCGCGCGTTCCAAGCCTAAAGTACCTTCTTGAACCAAATCTAAAAGTTCTAAGCCGCGATTTTGATATTTCTTAGCAACCGACACAACAAGACGGAGATTCGCCTTAATCATGTGTTCTTTAGATTGAAGTCCTTGGCTTTGAATTTGCTCTAACTCTTCAACAGTTAACTTAGCAATTTCAGCCCAGCGACGTTTACCTTTAGCAAGAAGTTGCTTTAGTTCAAAAACATCCATATCACCTGTTTTTGCCCAGCGTTCGAGCGAAGGACGATGACCTAACTCGGAAGTTAAACGCTCTTGGATTTCAATAATGCGTAAGTAAGGAGCAATAATTTCATCACCCTGCTTGGCAGAATTGGATAGCGATATGCGTAATCTTAGATAGCGTTGAACTTTCTGAGCTTCTGAAACTTCTTCATCGCGTCCCAACAGGCGAACCCGCCCAATTTCCTGAAGATACAAACGTACTAAATCTGTACTGCGGCGGTTTGGCGCTACAGCGTAGCTAGCTGGGTCTTGCGATGCCATTTCCAGCTCTTCCAAATCTTCTACAGATAAGTCGTTAGACAACTCGTTCTCATCAATTCCGAGGTCTGAGTCAAATGCTGGATTAGATTGTGGGGCTTCGTAGGCGTCTGCGGCGTAAAAAGATGTTGCTGGCATAAGGTTCGTCTCAATGGCTCCAGGTAACAATAGATTGTGGTGGGCAGTACACGCTTATGCACGGTTTCACCCGTATTGAAGCGTAACTGCGAACCCTGCATGGTCGGCTGCACGGTCAGCATAATCAACTGTTGATATCATTCCCGCAAAATTGCGGAAACTAACATCAAATCAAAAATATTTTTGGGTTCTATTTCTCAAAAATCAGCATTTTAGTATTATTTAATACCTGCAATTAATAATTAATAGCGCAAATCTGGCTCATTAATTTGATTTGCCGTGAGTTATATTTGACTCATGGCATGGATTAGAGTATTTAAACAGATTTTTGCGTGTGTGAGTCTTGACGGTACTTTTTGTGACGTAATATAATCATAAATTAAGTAGTATTATTGGGAAAATAGTTTTGATTGGTGCCGATGCTTATGTATACAGGAATCCATTTAAGATTTCCTGATGTTTTTGCGCGCGTGTTGGCAATTTTGCGTTAAGTATTGTTCATGTCGTTCTAAGGATTGGAAACCCGCAGCTTAAAAGAAGGGTGTGTTCCCGTAGCATAGGCGTCCTCGCCTGTGCAATAACGTGCGCTTTTTTACCACAGAGACACAGAGTACGCGGAGGAAAGAGAGTCATTAATTCTGGGGTGTAGAAAAAACGAACCGCAAAGGACGCAAAGGACGCAAAGAAAGAAACAAGAAGAAAGAACACACCAAAACTTTTGACATGGAGTAGTTTAGTTGTAATATTCGGGTTTGATGTGGCGTAGCATTAATTCTTCTAATGCTTGAAGAGGTGTGGATTGGGATTGGAGGACGCGGTAAACTTGTTCGGTGATAGGCATCTCCATGTTTTGCACGCGCGCACGTGCTATTAGTACCGAACAAGTGTTTACACCCTCGGCAGTTCCTTGTAAGTGGGTGAGAATTTCAGCAAGTGTTTTGCCACAACCCAACTGATAACCGACTTGGTAATTGCGACTTAGGGGACTGTTACAAGTTGCTAGTAAGTCACCTAATCCTGACAAACCATAAAATGTTTCGCTTTTGGCGCCCCAAGAAACACCAACGCGAACCATTTCGCTAAGTCCGCGCGTGACTAAGGCGGCTTTGGCGTTAGTTCCTAATTGCAAACCATCACAGGTGCCTGCTGCAATTGCGATAACATTTTTGAGAGTTCCGCCAAGTTCAACACCCAAAGGGTCAAGATTTGTATAAACTCGAAACTTTGGTGAGGAGAAAACACGCTGTACAGACTCTGCCGCAGTTGGCGAATAGCTTGCTACTACTGTTGCAGCAGGTAAACCATTATCTATTTCTTTAGATAAATTTGGACCAGACAAGACTACAACCGGATGTGAAGGAAACGCTGTTTGGAGAATTTGCGACGGTGTACAAGTAGTTTGAGTGTCTAAACCTTTTGTGGCAGTTACAAAAATTGCTTTATCTGGAAGCTTTATTTCCTGAAGTTGTGCGATGACCTCACGCACTCCTTTCATAGATACAGCGCTGACAATAATATCCGTATTCTCTACCGCAGGCGCCAATTGTAATTCACCACGACGCGACCAAATGCGTACTTGGTGACCATTTACCGATACTAATTGTGCCAGAGCATTTCCCCATGCGCCGGCGCCGACTATAGTTACTGATTTAGAATTAGTCATTATGTTAAGAGGTAGGGTGCGTGAAGGCTGCCAAAATTATCACTCTAAACGAGTAATCTTGTAGCCTTCACGCACCAGCGCAAGGAACGAAGTTAAAGATTAAGGCATACTACATAGCGCTTTATAAGGTGCGTGACGCTACAAGTTAGTCTGCTTCGTTGAAGAATTGTTGGTAGCGTCACGCACCCTACTTCTTCTTTAACCGAGGGTATTGCTGCATCAATTCCCTGACTTGTTCAGCATGATATGAGCTTCTTGTCAATGGTGATGAAACAACTTGTAAAAAACCAATTTCTTTACCAAAAGCTTGCCATGCATCAAATTGTTCAGGACGAACAAAGTCATTAACTTGTAGATGTTTTTGGCTAGGTTGTAGATATTGCCCAATCGTTAGAATATCGCAATCAACCGCACGTAAATCCTGCATAACTTGACGAATTTCTTCATCAGTCTCACCAAGTCCAACCATAATGCCAGATTTAGTGTAAACCCAAGGTGCAATTTCACGGCTGCGCTTGAGTAATTCTATGGTGCGCGCGTAATTAGCTTGTGGACGCACCCGACGATACAAGCGTGGGATAGTTTCTGTATTATGGTTGAGAACTTCAGGTTGTGCTTGAAGAATTATTTCTAGTGCTTCCCAGTTTCCACACAAGTCGGGAATTAATAATTCTATAGTTGTGTGTGGTGATACAGCGCGAATATTTTCGATACATTTTACAAACTGAGAGGCGCCTCCATCAGGTAAATCATCGCGGTTAACAGAAGTAATTACCACATGGTTAAGCTTCATGCGTCGTACTGCTTCGGCCAACCGTTCAGGTTCAGTAGAGTCGAGAGGTTTGGGTTTTTTTTCAAAGTCGATATCGCAATAAGGACAAGCGCGCGTGCAAGCAGGACCCATAATTAGAAACGTTGCGGTTCCTGCATTAAAGCACTCACCAATATTTGGACACGACGCTTCCTCACATACTGTATTTAAAGCTAAATCCCGCAATATCTCTTTAACACTGCCGACACGCTCCCATTGAGGCGCCTTTACCCGCAACCAATCTGGTTTTACAGCCACAATCAACTTCTACCCATTTATATAGATATACAAAGTTAATCCTAGCAAGTTGTAAGCCAGAGTAAAAAGTTCTGGGTGCTGAGTGCTGAGTAGAGTTAGGAGTTAGAAGTTATGAGTTAGGAGTTATGAGTTAGAAGTTAGGAGCTATGACTCAGCACTCAGCACTCAGCACTTTATACTGTCATTTTTCTTTCTTTGTGGTACACTTCAATATAGGCTAGTAAAACTATGCCGGGATGTAGCGCAGCTTGGTAGCGCACTTCGTTCGGGACGAAGGGGTCGCTGGTTCGAATCCAGTCATCCCGATAGTATTTTTTGATTAATTGATTATTTGTCGATATTAATGTGGCTGTACATTAACTATTTGTTTGTCACTGTTACCAAATTAGTTGCATTGTACTGCGAAGAAATTATGTAGCGTATGATTAATACTTTAGCTTTACTTTTTATCAACTATCCACTGTTATCACTTTTCTGGTGAAATATGATATTAAAAAAGGTGATCGCGTCTTTCAGATGAAAGTAACCTGTTATTCCGATGTGGTTAGTTAGATGCGATTTATGAATCAATAGCAAGAAAGCCAGCGGGCTAGAGTGAATTATATCTTTTAAAAAAGTTAAAGTCAGCTTTGATTTTTAGATATTAAAATAAAATTCATAAAAATAAGGGTACGCTTATAAAGAGTCTACAGTAAAGTAGCTAACGTTATTCAAAAAGTCAAAGCTAAAACCAATTATCCTTACGTGCAATTTCTCCTACTTTAATTACTTTGGATGCAACCAGGCTTCTGCATTGAGCTTCAGCGGCAGCTACCAAAAATCCAGGATAATGGTTTGGTTGTGTTGCAATTTGTTTGGCAATATTATCAGGAAGAGAATCTGCTGAGACTAAACGAATAAATCTTTGGTAAGCATAACGTTCAGATACCACACCTTTGAGATAGCTTTTGGATATTATTTCTAAAGCGGATTGCCAAGTAATTTTACCTTCACCTAGTAGTTGAATTATAACGCTTTGCCAATATTGTAGTATTTGAATGTCATTACCATTATATTGATTTAAATATTTTGAATACAATTCTTTTGGAGTGTTTGCGCGAATCCCTAACAAAGTTACTGTTCTTGCGTTTAAAGATTCCGGCAATAATTTAACATTGAATATAATTAAACGGTTTTGAAATTGTTGTGTACATGAAACCGAATCTTCTACAGATTTATACAAACGTTGCCAATTCTCGATAGATAATTTATCTAGGAAAATATTTATTTTCCCAATGATTTGCTCTAGCGTTTTCTTACTACCCCATGTTATTGCAAGTAAAATCGCAAACATTATTTCCATTTCATTGTCTACGTCTAATAAATCAAATAATTTATTCCAATAAGATACAGTCCCAGCTCTCAATCGAGCATAGCGTGCCCGCTTACATAATGAAACAGAATTATCAAAAAGTTCAGTAAATTCTTTACAGGTTTCACTTTTAGATTTAATTCCACTTGCAATACTCGCAATATGGTAAAATGCCCATTTATCACCAAATAATGTACGAGCGTCTTCAACCAAATTATCCCAAGGTGTTATTTCTGATGCCCATTCAGCAACAGAATGTTCTGATTGTTTCTCGACATTTTCTATAAATTTATAACATTTATAAACTATAGGTAAATTTACTTGACTTTTTATTTTATCTCGTTTTAGAGGAGAAATATACATCATTTTATTATTAGCATAAATCCTTTCTTTCTGCCAAACCTGCGATAAAGGCAAAGGATAATAATAAGCATTAAAAGCTAGAGCATATCGCTTTGCGTCTAGAGCGTAACCAAAAAGCTCTAAAATATATTTTGGTAGAGATTGAATATCAGTAATAAAATCTCCGCTTAAAATTGCTTCCAAAGCTATACTAAAACTTTCTTCTGTGGTTTCAAAATAATCAAATCGTCGCGCTTTGAAAAGAATTTCGATACGTTGCAGGTTACTAATCTCATCTGATAGAACTGTACTTAATTCGTTTGCTGAGAGTCTTGATAGACTACCAAAGTACAAACCATATTCCAACCAACGTGTACGGTCTCCATTTTTTTGGGCAAGAACAGCTCCAAGCCATAACTTATCAACATCATCTGAGGACGCATTAGCTTTAATTAAATCAATAACATCTAAAGCATAGTCTTTAGGAGGAATATCTGCTAAAATAGCAACGCAACGAATGATTAATTCATCTTGTCCACAATCTTTTGGAAGTACTAATGGGCTACCAGAACCAAGCCTGCGACTATTAGAGGTTAATACGTAACGTAATCCAATGCCGTCCAGAATCAGTTCTATAACTCGACGTACAGACTTCGGATGCTGGGTAAAAACCCAGTCTGACAGTAGCATAGCTGCAAGTAGCCTTGGATAGCTGATAAGCGAATATCCCTCTTCTGAAATTAGTTCATCAAGACGATCAATTAAATCTGCAAGTTCTCCTTTGCTATAGCACCCAGCGTAAAATCTTGTAACATTTAGCCAGTAAAAATCACGTGCAATTGCATCAAACCGATCAGGTTTTGTCCCTGGTTTTTCGTTTCCTGGCGGTGATGGCGGTGCTGTAACATAGAGATGTTTTGCTGCAAAATATTCCCGAAGAGGCTGAACCTCAAACTCATAAGTACCTTCAATACGAGATACTAAAGCACCCACACGTTCAACCATGCAAACTAATAAATCTTTTACCAAAGATTCTGGATGGCCTTCAGCAACCAAATAATTAGCTAATAAACTATAAAGTCGTTCTTGAGTGATACGACCACTACCATTTTTTTCTTCAGCTTCTACATGGAGTATCCATGCTAAGTAACCATTAATATCTATTAATAATTCACGGTACTTTCCGACTACCGAGTTTTTTTCTGCTTCCCTATCAAAATAAAGCTCTATATAACTGTTATAGAGTGCAGTGCGTTTATCAGGTAAAGATGCAGTTTTTCTACGTATAAGGCTAAATAATATGGTTAACTGCATTGCATTTCTAGCTAAATCCCGCAGATGAGGCAGGTCTAACTTTTCCTGAATAACTTTTTTAACATCCTTAATTTGTTGCTGATCTAGCTTTCGAGCCTTCATCCACTTTTGTGCATATTCATCAATTAGTGGACGAGTAACTGAGCCTAAATGGTAATAAGGAAATATATCCTCTGGAAAACCCGGTGAATCTGCAAATGCAGCTGGACGGCTAGTTACTATAACTTGTAGAGATGCTGCATTTCCTCTAAGACGCTTAACCCCATTAATGATCTCTTTGACTACTTCCCTTCTTTTTTCTATATCAGCAACTTCATCTAATCCGTCAAAAACAAGAAGAATGGAACTTAGCTTTGCTACAGCGTGTAAATCTGCTACATCAAACTCAAATCCACCAGAATCATTTTCTATCTGAGCAGCAAGAAAAGACTCCAAAGATTTATGCCATTTGGGGTGCGGTTCACTATATCTATCAGCAGAGAAAGGATTTTGTTTTGCAAGCCAAGAAGCTAAATCTCTAAGATCAACTCTAAATGGTAAACGGACGGCTGAAAACTTATGCTCCTCTGGTAATTTTTCAAAAGCTTCATCTTCTCTGTATTTCTCTGGAATTAGTTGCTCTATCTGCTGTTTACCAAGGATTTGCATCCTATGTACTTGACAAATATACTGGGTTATTGTTGATTTTCCTTGCCCAGGGGCACCTTCAAGTACTACACAAGGAATATGTTTTTGTACAAGTGGGTTAAGCAACATTGCTGCTGCTCCCGCAACTAGTTGCTCATCCCTACCGCCATTAACTTCAAGGCCTGTGTCAAATGGGGAGAGTAAATCTTCGGAAGAAAAAACTTTTTTATTCGCTCTACGATAACGAAGTATATCACGAGCAATAGAGCGATAAATAAAATGATAAAAGTAGAGTCGTTTTTTTGTGGGTGCGCTACTCGGTGGTACAACAGGTACATCTATAAATAAATCAAGAAGCCTGTTATCAAGCTCAACCTGCTTAAATTTAACTTTTTGGTCTATGTCAAATTGATATGTAACATAAGCTCTAATTGCAGAAGCTCTTCTCTCCTTATTTTCTGATAATCCAGACTCAATTACAGACCTAATTAAATCTTGACCTGTCATTAATACAGGATATACCCACTTTATATCCCAGGCATTATCTAAACGTCGGCTCAAATCATCACGCCACCAACACTTTGAGGGAACACCAAGTTCACTATTAAGTAATTTATCAGCTTTATCAATTGAGCCAGAATCAGGATGTGCAGTTCCTTTTATATTCGTAAGTAAAATATATTGTTTGGCTCCCTTTGGGATTTGCTGTTTAAGTTTTGCCGCTTCCCCCTTGAGAGTATGTACCAACCATTTGTGAGGATCGGCTTCTACCGAAGGTTGCCTTAAAAATTTAACTTGGTACATTATGAAACCGCGCTCCTCATCTTCATTGAGAGGACTTAGTGCATCCCTACCACCATCAGGCTGTGCAACTGGAAAACATTGGACATTCGGAAACTCTTTCACAAGTAGCGCTTGGCAGAATTGCTGAAAAGTTTCTGGGTCTAGATTTTCGAAGGGGTAATCCATAATGTTTTCCTACGTGGAGCTTGTTGTATCAATAGCTAAAACATATTTTCAGTAATATTACAAGTAACAACCTATACTAACACTTTTATGGAATCAAGTAAAACTTGTATCACGTATTTAATTTAAACATAAACTGTTCTACTTTGTTTTTTACTACTTTGTTGCTCTCCGAGGGTAACTAGACAACAGTATCACTGTTAGTATAACTTCTGCTACTTCCTTATCACTGTAAAAGGTGTAAAAATGTCTATGAGTAATGCCCATCTTAGCATTTTTAAAGAGTTCGCTTACAATCGCGCTTAAAAAAATGCTAGTAGGCTCAGTTTAAAACAAAAACAAAAACACAAGTAAATAACTTAACTTAATGCTCAATTAAAAAACAATGAGTTTCTGCTTGAAATTAGCGCAAAACTTTGTATAGAGCAGTACTTCGCAAATAAAGGGGTGAAGCACGTTCTATTGAATTTCGCACACCTATACATAGATATTGCAAAAACTAGTGTTCTATGCCATTGGTTTCGCAAATTTTGTCGGAATTTAGAGACGTTACATATAACGTCTCTACGTTTAAACTAATTTATATTACTTTACTTTGTTTCCATCCAGTTTTCTCCCGCGCGCGCTTCGACTAGTAGAGGTACAGTTAGTTTTACTGCGTTTTCCATGACTGATTTGATTTGAGGTTGTAGTTCTTCCCATTCGTTGGGGGGGACTTCAAATATTAGTTCGTCGTGAACTTGGAGGAGTACGCGCGCTTGGTAGTTTTGCAAGAGTTGGTGCATTTTTACCATTGCGATTTTGATGATGTCGGCGCTTGAGCCTTGAATTGGGGCGTTAGCTGCGGCACGTAGTAGTCCTGCGTCGAAGTTTCCGAGGTTTTTTAGTTTGCTGAGGTCGATGTCTTCGGGTTTGCTGTTTTTTAGTTTACGTAAGCTGTCTGTTGTGAAGTCAAAGTAACGACGCCTACCGATAATGGTTTCGACGTAGCCTTGGCTAATTGCTTGCTTTTTGACTCCTTCTAAGTATTCAAATATTTTGGGGTAACGAGTATAAAAGCGTTTGATGAATTCGTTTGCCAAGTTTTTGTCTACACCTGTGGAACGGGAAAATCTTAATGAACCCATTCCGTAGATAACACCAAAGTTGATTGTTTTTGCTACGCGACGTTCGTCTGATGTGACGTTTTCTTTTTCAAACATTAAGCGCGCGGTTACGGTGTGAATATCCTCGTTGTTTTTGTATGCTTCTACTAATATGGGTTCTTGGCACAAGTGCGCTAAAATTCGGAGTTCGATTTGCGAATAATCTGCTGCTACTAGTAACCATCCAGATTCGGGAATGAAGGCTTTACGAATTTGACGACTGAAGGCTGTACGTATAGGAATATTTTGTAAGTTTGGATTTGATGATGATAGGCGTCCAGTTGATGTTGCCGTTTGGTTAAAGTTTGTGTGGACACGATGAGTATCTGAACGTACCAGTAATGGCAATGCGTCTACATAAGTAGATTTTAATTTGGAGAGTGTTCTAAATTCGCTGATGGCATCAATTATACCTGTATCATCGACTTCGCGAAGCTTTTCTAATGTTGCAGCATCGGTTGAGTAGCCTGTTTGAATTTTACGCGAGTGCTTGGTGCTTAATCCCAATTTTGTAAATAATATTTCACTGAGTTTTTTGGGTGAACCCAAGTTAAATTTTTCACCAGCAAGGTCATAAACTTGCTGTTCATATTTAGCTAAATCAATTTCTAACTGCTTAGATAATTCTTTTAAATAATCACTATCAATACGGATACCTTGATATTCCATCTCAGCTAAAACTGGTTCGAGTGGTTGCTCGACTTCTAATAATAGCTTTGATAAATCCGGTATTTTATCGAGTTCTTCACGTAGTTTAGGAACGAGTTGGTAGGTAGCGTGTACTTGTGAGCAGCAGTAATCAGCTACACTTTTTATATCGATGTCACCAATAGTTTTGGTTTTGGACACCAAGTCTTGGTAGCTTGTGAGTGTTAACTTTAAGTAACGCTCGGTGATTCCGTTTAAACTGTGAGATGCATCGGGATTAATAATGTAACTTGCCAGCATCGGGTCAAATACAACCCCAGTTAAATTTATTCCCTGGCAACGAAATACTAAGCGGTCGAATTTAGCGTTTTGGAAAGTTTTAGGATATTTGTCGCTTTCTAAAATTGGTTTTAGCGCATTCAGTGCTGTTTCTAAGTCAAAGTTTTCACCTTGACTATGGTTAAGTGGAATATAGGCAAGTTCATCTGGCTTAGTTCCCCAGCAACAACCAATACCAACTAGTTTTGCATCGCGCGGTTCTAAGTCGCTTGTTTCTGTATCCCAGGCTACAGGAGTTTCGGCACTAGTATGATTGTCAAGTATATTAATTAGTTCTTCTAGCTGAGACTGAGAAGTAATAATGCGCGGTTGAATTTCTGATTTTTCTTGCTGTTGAAATGCGTCGGTGTCTTCTGCACTCCAAAACCATAAGTCATAATCGCTACTATGTGCTGAGTGCTGAGTGCTGAGTGCTGAGTTTTCGGTAGGTGTAGAGACAGGATTAATCGTTTGTGTACGAGTTGTGGATGTTGAGTTCTGAGTGGTAGGTGGTTCTTGTGTGGCGCCACCGAGACGTTCTTGAATTTGGTTGATTTTGCCTAGGAAGGATTTAAATTCAAGTTTTTCGAGGAGTGGTGTGAGGTTGTTTGTGTCGAAACCTTGGAGTTTACACTCTTCGAGATTTACAGATAATGGAACATCTTGAACTATTGTGGCTAAATAACGGGATTTTTCTGCGTCTTCTTTACCCGCTTCAAGCTTTTTCTGAGCGGCGCCTTTGATTTGATCTAAAGAATTATAAATATTTTCAAGGGAACCGTATTTAGAAAGCAGATCAACTGCTGTCTTGTCACCGATTCCCTTGACTCCGGGTATATTATCTGATGTATCGCCGCAAAGGGCTTTATAGTCAATCACTTGTGATGGTAATACGCCGAGTTTCTTTTTGACTTCTTCTAATCCAAACTCGGTAGGACCTGATGTAGAGGAACGTTGAAGCGCTTCTTTATTTAGATACAATACTTTAATTTCTTTTTCAGGGTCAACGAGTTGAAATAAATCTCTGTCCCCTGTGAGAATTTTGACGCGATAACCAGCATCAGAAGCTTTTTTCGCAAGAGTACCAAGAACGTCATCTGCCTCATAACCGGATGCAGTCAATATTTTTAAATTGAGTGCATCCAGTAACTCATGCAGATTCTTAAGGTCGGGGACGAAATCTTCGGGAGTCCCTGGACGGTCGGCTTTGTAGGTATCATCGGCTTCGTGACGGAAAGTCGGTAAACCTAAATCAAATGCTACAGCTATGTGGGAGGGTTGCTCCTTAGCTATTACTTCTAACAGGGACTTAAGAAAACCGAAGCATACGCTCGTAGGAATTCCCGACTTGGTTCGCAAACCGCCATCGCGTCCTTTGGCGAAGGCAAAGTAGGAACGAAATGCTAGTGAGTGTCCATCGATGAGGATGAACGTGGGTTGCTCTGCGATAGATTGGGAAGTCAACTGGTTTGATGTATTAGTATCTGACATACTTCAATTGTAACCAGTTGATTCCGCCACAGAGCATTTTTTATTTAGACTTTTTTATCGATTAAGCCGTAGCTTGCTTTTTACGACGACGCATCCACATCCCGGCGCCAGTAACACCTAAAAGCGCAGCCATTGTTCCTGGTTCAGGCACTTGAGTCAAGTTACCTTTACCGAAGTCAACTACAAACATGGCATCATTAAAGTCAAGGTCACCACCACCAATAATATCTTCAAAGCCCATTACCAAGTAGTTACCATATGAGTAAGCCATTAAGTGCTGAAGCTTATCTACGTTTTGGCTGGGGTCGGCACCGCCAAGTACAGTGGTTCCTCCATTATATCCATCTGACCTTAATAAAAAGTTGAGTTGTGTTCCTGCACTGACGTTACCAATATCAACATAATCACCGATGTCTAGAACACCATCACCGTTATTACCAAGTTGACAAGCGCTATTTTTGCCACCAGAAATATCACAAGAAACGTTATTGAATATCTGACCTTTACCAGTTTCCTTGCCATCTTTGACGGTTTGATACCCTAATTGGTTTTTATAAGCAGCACCTTCATTTAGAAACCAAATGCGAATGTTATGGTCAAAATTCAGGAAAAGCTTGGTTGGGTCTAATGCCTGAGCTTTTTGCTTTTCTGCGCTAATTGAAAGTTTTTCTTGTTGTACAAACTTTTGAAACTCAGGAATTAAAGCTTGGAAACCTGACTGATCAGTCGAATAGTCTTTTGTTTCGTGTTGTGTCAGGTCTTTCCACTCAAATTGAGGCAAATTAGAGGTCAAAGCAGCTTGTGCAGGCGCCATTACAGCTAAAGAACCAGCAGCAGTTAGAGCAGCAGCGAATCCAGTTAAAGCTTTCTTAAACATGATTTCAAATCCTTCTCGTTTTACACAATATTTTTGAACGTGCTTAAAACGATTCACTTCGTTTTTTATGCACCGAAGCAAAATTGTTTCAATATATACTTTGTATCTCAGCATATAGAGAAATGTCGATACCTAAAAACTGTTTTTGCAGAGTCTTTATAATAATTAGCTTTTCGCAATATATACTGTGCTATTTATCAGCAAAAAATCGAGTTTAAATTATAAAATATCTGCTTAACTACTGAGATTTTTCGTACAATTGCTGACTTAATAAGCGGAAATTCCGAAAGTATCTGTGAAATTTTCCGTATTACTAAGCAAATTTTTGAAATAGCTTGCCTATGTACATCTATCTCAGACTATTTATCAGCACAAAATTAGATAATCTCTGTCTAATTACTGAGCAAATTTCGTATGATTGCTGACTTGATTAACTAAAATGCTAGAAGTCTACGTCAAATCTTGCGTATTGCTTAGTTCATTTGATTAACGGTGTGTATTACTGGAGACAGTGCAGCAAGAAAATTATTTTCACACATATAATCGCAGTAAGCGTTCAGGTTTTATTTACCGAGTTTATACTGGATTTAAGGTTGTTCGATAATTTCGAGTATTAGAACATACTCATAATTTGTTGAAGCGAAGGCGACGATAGCTGATAGTCTTGTACTGGTTAACTTTAATCACCACAAAACATGAATCAACAAACAGATATTAAGTTATTAGTCGTTGATATTGACGGCACAATAGCTGGACACTCGAATAAAATCAGCCAAGGTGTGAAAAATGCTATCCAACAAGCTACTGCGCGCGGAGTTCAAGTAGCTGTTGCAACTGGTAGGATGTATCGTTCTGCGTTACGGTTCCATCAAGAAATTGGTTCGACGCTACCGCTTATAGCTTATCAAGGCGCCTGGATACAAGACCCAGCTTGTGATAAAATTCATAGACACTACCCAGTTAACCGCGTGACTGCTCTTTCGCTACTTGATTATTTTGAGCAACCAGAACTACGCGAACTGTTATCTGTACACTTTTATATCAACGACCAACTTTACGTCCGCTCAGTTACGCGCGAAACAAAGATTTATGCCAAACGTTCTAATATTACTCCTATTACAGTTGGTGACTTACGCTCAACACTTGACAACGAACCAACTAAAATTCTTGCCCTTTGTGACGATACCGATGTAATAAACAATCTGCTAGGAAATTTACGCCGTCAATATACTCCCGCAGAACTTTACCTAACTACATCTGTTGCAACTTTCTTTGAAGCTACCAACCCATTAGTCAATAAAGGAGTAGCTGTTAAATATCTAGCTGAAGAATTGCTAGGAATCGAAAGCAGCAACGTTATGACAGTCGGAGATAACTTTAATGATGTAGAAATGCTGCAATATGCTGGTATCGGTGTTGCAATGGGTAGCGCACCTTCTGAAGTCAAGACTATTGCAAAATGGGTTGCTCCAAGCGTTGAGAACGATGGAGTCGCTGCCGCTATCAAAAAATTTATTCTGAGTTAATACTTAATGGATAATGATTAATGTTCATCCATAAACATATATTAATCATTACCATTGATATTTATTTATTATTGTAATTTATTATTTTAGTTTATTGCTTTAAAGGCAAATTAATGGATGTAAGGAGATATACATTACAACAAAAAATCAGAAAGGGCACCGACGACTGGCCGTGTTTCGTCTCGGTGCCCTTGCTGGTTCGCTCCTCACACACTTGATACTATATCCTGACCACCTTGATGAGTCAATAGCTTTTACAAAAGTTTTTATATTTTTAATATTAGCTTACT
>NZ_JBXXZH010000031.1:0-55546 GCF_059640475.1 Calothrix sp. CBUCES-K 9914 | reverse complement strand
CGCCGTTGGAGTCGCTCATCGACACCCCGTCCGACAGGGTCAGGCCATAGGTCCGTTCGCCCTCGCGGGCCGTGAACTGATAGGATCCGCCGAACAGATCCTGTCCGCCCTCGAACAGATTGGCGTTCCAGGTGACGATGTGCTGGCGGCTGGCAGTGGTCTTGAGCACCACGTTCACGACGACCGAATAGCCCTGCATGTCTATGCCCGGCGCGCCGCCGCGGATCAGCTCGATGCGATCCACCTGATTGGCCAGGGTGCGGCCCAGCACATTGGTGCCTGTGTCGCTCTTGGAGGCCGGCCGCGCGCCGTTGATCAGGATGTTTCCGACCGCGCCTTCGAAGCCACGCGCGCCGGATCCGTTGTCGGCGGAGAAGCCGGGCACGCGGTTGACCATGTCCAGCGCGGTGTTGGGCCGCTGCTCGGCGAAGAAGTCAGGGGTGAAGACCAGGACCCCCTTGTCAGCGGCGTCCACCAGTGGCGAGGTGGAGGTCGGTCCGGTGGGGACAGGAGCCTGGGCGACCTGAGGTTCGGGACCGTCATTGCTGGTCTGGGCCAGGGCGGCGCTAGGAATGAGCAGCAGGGCCGTGCCGGCCAGCAGAATGGTCTTGGACATGGCGGTCCCTCCTCGTGTGGCGCGAAGGTGGCCGTGCGGCCCTGATCAAGCCAGTTACAAGGCGGCAAGGTGGATTAAACATTCGCCATGTATTACAGTGGTTTAAGATTACGCATCGGCAATGTTCGCGCCGCATTCCGGCCGCGATCCACGGGGGCTTCGATGATCCGACGAATGGTGGTGCTGGTCCTTGCGGCCGTGCTGATGCTGCCGGCGCACCCTGGGCGAACTCAGGACGCTGCGCCTGCGACCCAGGTCGAGGACATCATCGTCACCGCGCGGCGCTCGGGCGCGCCGATGTGGGAGATCACCCAGGACGACCGCACCCTGATCCTGGTCGGGGCCATCACGCCGCCGCGCGAACTTGAGTGGCGGCCCGACGCCCTGGAGGCGGCGACCCTGCGCGCCGACCGCATTTTGTTTCCTCAGCAGGGGCGCGCCTCTGCGGCGGACGTGCTGCGCCTGATCTGGCGCATCCGCACCATTTCCAACTTGCCGGCCGGAACGACGACCGCGGACTATCTCGAGCCCGAATGGCAGGCGCGGCTGGAGGCGGTCATGGCCAGTGAGCGCAGTCAGCGCTGGCGCACCACCAACTTCGTGCCGCTGAGCATCGACCTGCTGAACGACAAGGCGGGCTTTTCGCGCCGGACCAGCGCCGGACCCGACGACGTTGTGCGCCGCGCCGCGCGCCGGGCGCGCGTTCCGGTCACGCCGGTGGGCATAATCCGGGGCGACGAACTGATCGACGGCCTGATCAATGCGCCGCCGTCCACCTATGCGCCGTGCGTCAAGGCGGCCATCGTCGCCGCCGAGGGCGGTCCCGAGATGACCCTGGCCCGCGCCGAGGCCTGGCGGCGGTTCCGCGTCGCCGAGGTCGCGGCCTCGCCGATCGACGCGGCGCTGGACGTCTGCTGGCCCTGGGGCGACCCGGAGGTCGCGCCCCTGTTGCGCGGCCAGTGGGACGAGGCGTTGAACCAGGCGCTGACCCAGCCCGGCGTCACCCTGGCCGTGGCGCCGATCCGACTGCTGGCGCGGCCGGGCGGCGTGCTGGACGCCCTGGAGGCGCGCGGCCTCGAGATCGAGGGGCCGGAATGGCGTCCGATCACGCAACCGACAGGTGACGCGGCCGATTCAGGCGTCTAGACGGATTCCACGCCTTGAAATGGCCGCGCTCCGCCGCTCGAACGGGGCGACCCATCCTCTGATCCGCCGCAGGACCGCTGAATGACCGCGCCCGTCGACGCCTCGATGCTGAATCCGATCGAATTGTTCATGCATGCCGACTGGGTGGTGAAGGCGGTCATGATCGGCCTGGCCGTCGCCTCGGTCTGGTCGTGGACGGTCATCATCGACAAGGCCGTGCGCCTGACCCGGCTGAACCGCCAGGCCGACGCCTTCGAGGCCGATCTGAACTCGGGCCGTTCACTGGAAGACGTGGCGGCCCAGTCGGGCGCCGAGCCCGCCCACGCCCTGCCGCGGATGCTGAAGCTGGCCCTGGCCGAGTGGAAGGACACGCGTCAGCGCGGTCCGGTCGACGCCGATCAGGGAAGCCTTTTGGTCGCGCGCATCGACCGCTCGCTGAACAGCCTGATCTCACGCGAGGGCCAGCGGGTCGAGAACGGCCTGGGCGTGCTGTCGGTGGTCGCCACCTCGTCGCCCTTCATCGGCCTGTTCGGCACGGTCTGGGGCATCATGAACGCGTTCGACGCCATCGCCTCGGCCGGCAACACAAATCTGACCACCGTTGCGCCGGCGATCGCCGAGGCCTTGTTCGCCACCGCCATTGGCCTGGGCGCGGCGATCCCGGCCTATATCGCCTACAACAAGTTCTCGATCGACGCGGGCAAGTACGTCGGCCGGCTGGAAGCCTTCGCCGACGACCTGCAGGCGGCCGTGGCGCGCCGGCTGGCCTCGCCGTCCGCGCCGCCGCCTCCGCCGCCCCCGCCCTCGTCGGACTTCAGCCTGCGCCGGGGCGCCTGACCCATGGCCCTGGGCGGAGGAGGCGCGGCCGGCGGCTCGGGCCGCGGTCGTGGCCGCAGGCGGCGCGCGCCGCCTGTGCTACAACACACGAAAACGTTTGACATGAACCACTAATACAGCAATATCCTGATATAATTCATCGGCTTCGTTGTATCTGTTGCGTTCCTACTCATCCGAAGCAGACAAACTATGTTCTAACTGTTGCGGCGCCTCCAAAGCAACCGCCTGACTAGTTTGTTCAAGTTCTGCTTGTTTCGGTAGAATATCGCGGATTACGTCCGGTGTCTCGCTAAAATAAGAACCCACCAATTTATTGTAGTTGGAAGCAACCGCCAGAAAGGCGCCTCCTAATATATATATAGGTAAGGGCAGAGTAAAATCTTTTACCCAGTCAAATAATTCTGCTAAAGCAAACAGTAGAAAGAAACAAACAAACCAAACTGCCATATCAATACCCCAAAGCTGCAAGTAAGTATATATCATAGTGCAACTTTTAGAATAGTGTATTAGTACCATAAAAATAAATATGGTAGATGCATGGTTATTAGTAGACTTGATTAAATCTCTTATTTCCGAACTAAAGCTTGTCGCAACTGCTTGAGTTGTGCAAACAAGTCTTTGAAGTATGGATGCTGGGAAATTTTGACAAGTACTTCAGGTGAACTTGTTCGTACAAGTTGATTGTAAGCGTTGATTACCTGATTCAATTGGTTGATATTTACAGAGCTACAAGACCCCGACTGGCAACTTGGCAATAAATTTGACAGCGCATTTTTGAGTGTATCTACTGTATCCTCTCTTGCGCCCAATTCGACTAACGCTGTTTTAAATTGAAATCCTGCGACACCTGCTTCTTTGCCAAGCATCAGGTCAATAACAACATTGTTTTTGCCTTGAAACTCTTCACGAATATCGGTGGCAATTTTATCAAATTCTTTTAATGTTTCACTTGGTGCCGAGAGCGAACCACCATCAAAGTTGATGTTAGTATCAGGCGCCACTTGGGTAGTTACTTCTTGGTTAAACGGATGAAACGTGCCTGAATAACCGGATGATTCATCAGTGGCGCCTGTCACATTAGTAGAACCAGCATATACACTTTTAGGCATTGATAGCAGTGCAGTACAGACAATTAATACTGTACTTAAATAAGTGGAAATACGCTTCATAATGTTTACTTTGTTGTTGAACGTTTAGGATTTGAGCTAAGACTTAAAACTGGAACGCAGAACCTGCGACAATTGTCAAACCAGAGCCTTGATTCAAATTATCGGTGACATCTGTAAAAATGGCATTAATGACAAGAGGAATATTTCTAATAGGCACAACTGAGGTGCCAACGTTTAAGCGGTTGCCAGTCCAGCTAGTAGTTAAAGAAATTTCGGGTGTAACTTGTAGACCCACACTCCCAAATAAGTTAGGAGTGTTTTCACCCTGAAGAATTGCACCTTTGGAACGGAAGGCGCCGCTGCCAACACCAACAGAAATAGTTAATGGCAGTCTATCTGAAAGAAGTGGAAACGCTTGAGTAACTACACCGTAAACCGTCGCATTTGCTGCAAGAGTATCTCCCCAACGAATAGGGTTTGACCATCCAAAAGCTGCTGCTGTGCCTCTACCAAAATATTTATGCAGCTTGAAGCCTATCGTACCGCTATCTCCAAAGTCAAAATCATTGAAGTTGCCACCACCAACACTAGTGATATTAAAGTTGAACTCAATGCCCAGTGAATTAACGGCATCACCTTCACCAAAACCGAATGCCAACGAGCCATCTACTCTATCACGCTTGTCATCAAAAGGAAATCTCAACCCACCACCAATATAAGCTTGTCTGGAACTGGCGCCGTAAGCAGTTGGAGTTCCAGCACTCGAAGCTGGAGCAACCCTGCTTTGTGTTCTAGTCTCAATGACAATAGGTTCGATAAGAAGGTCTTGACGTAATTTGTTGATTTCTCCAAAAGTATCGCCAACAGTACCGGAAGAATCTGTCTGAGCAAGTAATGGTTGCTTTTTTGATGACTTCCTATTAAGAGCGTTCGATAGCTTAGAATAGGGTTTCAAGTCCTCTTTATTAAAATCCCCATTAGATGTTTGACTAAAAGCTTGACTAACAACTTGACTCGAAGCTTTATTGAAGTCAGATAGCAAGCTCTGAGGTTTCTTTACAATAGGTTGCTTTACAATAAGTTCTTGTTTGGCAGCATATCTATATCTACTTTGTGCATAAGCGCGTAGTTTCTCAAGAAGTTGATTTTGTGATGAATTTGCTAAAGTGCTGTCAGCAATTTCTGATTTTGTAATGGTATCTTGACTTTCCACACCTTTAACCGCTTCTTTTGCCGTCAAAGATTGTTCCTCTGCAAAAAAAGCATAACTGGCAGTCGGACTTAGTAAAATAGCTGATGACACTAACCAAGAGGTAGTGAATTTACTGACGGTATTTTCTAAACGTTTACACTTTCGTAAAGAAACGGTTGTATCTATTCTGTTATTCCAATTCATTTAAGGGACTCCTCACACCAAATTTTGATATGGTATGTATTTGTTTTTTGCTCTGTACTCATAGAGTTACAGTAGAAACAACAGTGTGCAAGATTCTCATCATTAATGTCCGAGAGGCGCCACGTGTCTTTACTTACATGAGCATGTACATATAATTCCCAGAAATCATGTGAAACGAACATCAAAAAATCACAATTTGCTGGAAAAGTTAAAGATTTTATTCACTAAAAGAATAATGAAATTAAAATAGGGGCTTGTACGTACTAGTACAAGCCCCATGCGTATGGGCACTGCCCACCCTACAATCAAGCTAATTTATTTAACCAAGGACTTACGCAAACGTTGAGTTTCTCACCTAATTTGAGCATTAGTCGGCATTGAGTTGTATCTTGACGATTCGCAATGCTTGCTGCACAGTTAGGTAACACGTGATTGTGTAAGTGATGGAAGTAAAGTTCCTGCGGTCTGTCCATAGAAATACCAATATTTAGCTGATGTGCAGCATTAACTAGTCGCTCGAAGTGCTGAATATCGGTTTCTAAGTTGCCGTTGGCATCGTGTAACAATTGCCAAAGGCTTTTTAGGATGACTTGCTCCAATAAAATTTTGCCTTCTGGAATATTAAGTTTACAGTGTAGATGTTTAGCTTCGGTAACTACAGCTTCTAACTCGACAAGATGATTTGTAATTTGCGCGCGTTCAGCAATGTCTTGCTCTAATAATCGCAGTATAATCATACAGCGATACCCTAAAGCAATATCTGCTGCAACCTGTAATTCTTGAGGTACTGGCAAACCATCGCGATGAAATGCCATTAAAATTCCGTAATTATCTCGATAGGTTTGTGTATAAAGTTGGTCTAATCGGCTTAATGTTTCTTGGCTTAACAAGTGCATAATCCGATGACGTTCTTCAGCAAAGAGAGTTTGTAGGTTATATGCTTCGTCGCCAAATAACTGTGTCATGACCAAAATTGTGTTCGCCGTACTTGCTAGTTGCAAGGCGCCAAACAATTTTTCTTTGAGGTTAGTATAAGCCCGTCTTCCCTCAAATGGTTGAATACAACAATGAAAATCCCATCCACCAAGATGCAGGACAGCAAACTGCAAATGTTCGCTTTCCCAGGTTATTTGTGAAACTAGATTTAAATGCCCAATTGCTAAAGTCATGGCGCCCATGCGTTGCAACTGGAAGTCTTGCTCGGAGACTGTATAGCAATAAATCTGTTTTTGGTAGTTAGCAGTCTGATAGTGCGACTGTTTGTTAAATAAACAGGTAATTGCGTATTGCGCGGCAACTTGTCTAAAGTTAACCTGTGCCGTCATCACAAGCTGTCGATAAACTTCGGCACCGTGTCCAAACAGCTCTATATTACTGGGCGCCGCATTTAAACGCTTAACAAACCCAGATTCAAGCTGTACACCTGCCACATCACCAGCAAGTTCCAACGCGCGGGCAGCATAGCGCAGAATTTGTGTACCTTCTGGACGTGATAGTTCTTCAAAGAACCAACCACAACTTGTAAACATTAGTAACGAGTGACGCTGCATTTCTAACAAACGCAGTGCATCAACTTGCTCTTCTTCTGTCAAATTATGGTTTTGATGACGGCTAAGGAAACGCTGAACATTTTCTTCGCTACGGTCGCGAATGACATTAACATATTCATCACGCGCTTGCCAAGGGTCATTGAATAATTTTCCACCCTGGTCAGAGTAAACTTTTATTAACTGATCACGCAGCCAGTTTAAAGCATCGCGTAATGGGCGCCGCCATTTTAAATGCCAACCTGGGGCGCCACCACAACCACAGTCATCTTGCCATCGATCAGCACCATGAGCGCAACTCCAAGCGGTAACAGGTTTGATCTCAACTTCCCAAGTTGGCTCGTTCAAACTCAAATAATGAGCAAAGTTTGTTACCGTCCAACCGCGATGAGGAAATTCTCCAGTAAAAGCAAATGCGAGTGTTTTTTCGGTTCCACCTTTGTGATGTCCAAAAGTCTCACCATCTGTTGCGACCGAAATTAACTGCGAAGAACGATGATCCCCGCGTACAGCGGCGCCGATACGTCCGGCAAAGTGACTTGAGTTATAGACAACATCACTAAATCCCATATCGCGCGAAATCGGGCCATCATAGAAAAAGATATCTATAAAACGTCTATGAACCCCTTTACCCTTTTCCCCTTTTAGATAACACCGATATGGACGTGTGGGATCAATTTGACTTCCACCAACTTCTTGCCATTCTGGGTTAGCGTTGTCCTGAGTTGGAAGATTACGACAGCGCTGTGCTTGTGATGGCGCCAGTACTATAAACTTTATTCCTTCTGCCACCAAAGCTTCTAAAGTTGCATAGTCTACAGCAGCTTCAGCCAACCACATTCCTTCGGGATCACGTCCAAATCTGGATTTGAAGTCTGCTTTACCCCAGCGAATCTGCGTATATTTATCGCGCTCATTCGCTAGCGGCATGATGATGTGATTGTACACCTGAGCCATAGCATTACCATGACCATTAAGGCGCGCGCTTGATTTGTGATCAGCTTCCAAAATTCGCTGATAGACTTCAACATCGTACTTCTCTAGCCACGACATCAGCGTTGGACCGATATTAAAGCTCAAATACTCGTAATTATTAACGATCCCCACCAACTCGCCTCGGTCATTAAGCACTCTAGCAAAGGCATTCGGACGATAACACTCAGAATGAATCCGCTCGTTCCAATCGTGAAACGGCGCCGCACCACTTTGACGCTCAATTGCGTCTAAATAAGGGTTTTCACGCGGAGGCTGGTAAAAATGCCCGTGTACCGCAACATAAACACCCGTTGCATTTAACAGCGGATTCGTAGATGTTGAATGCGGCATCGAATGTGTGCCAGAGCTAGCTGGCAGTTCAGCAGCAGAAGTCATGTAATATTATTCCAGTGTTTAGATAAACTTGCGCGATTTGTCACGCGACAATCAATATAAAATTCTCTACACTTGCAGTTTCGCTCTCATCAGTACAGGTGACAATTAGTCGAGAACTAAATGCTTATTTTCCTATCATAATTCGACATTCGTGAGTAAACCACATCACCTTGTAGCTAGATTTTTGAAGGCATAACTATATCCAAAGTATTTAATAACGCCTTCATCTGAGCAATTGCCCCATATACAGTCAGAATTTAATACTGTCTTAATTTATTAAACATCATGACTAGGATATAATTTTGCTTTTTATTTTAAATTTTGCTAAAAATAATTATGAAACTTACATTATTGCACAACTAAACTTCATAAAACTCAACAAAATGAAACAAAACTAAAAAGCAGTAGAAATTCGGAGCCGCTCACCCATACCTAAAGGACTATGCTAGAGGTTTAGTGATGAGTAATGAGAGTAATGAGTGCTGAGTGCTGAGTGCTGAGTGCTGAGTGCTGAGTGCTGAGTGCTGAGTAATGAGTTAAGAGTTAATCTAAAAGCCTATTTCAATAATAAATATGCACACTTAACTTATCAAAATGACAACCACTGGTTGTCAAATTAAAACCTCCAACTCCGCACCTCACCACTTATTACTCAGCACTTAGCACTCAGCACTTCTACGTATTGAATAAGGTGAAAAATGTCAGTAAAAGATAAGATTTTCTTAGTGTTGTTACTATTTGTCCCCATTTCCCTTGCTGCACACTATTTGGAATGGGGAGACTTGACGGTTTTTGTTACAGCAGGTTTGGCAATATTGCCTTTGGCTGCTTGGATGGGTACGGCAACGGAAGAAATAGCTGTTGTTGTAGGCCCTTTACTTGGAGGGCTACTTAATGCCACTTTTGGTAATGCTACAGAACTAATTATTGCGCTTGTAGCACTTAATGCTGGTTTAGTCGATGTCGTTAAGGCTAGCATTACGGGATCAATTATTGGTAACTTGCTGTTGGTTATGGGTTTGGCGATGTTGCTGGGAGGGTTACGCTATAAGGAGCAGAAATTCCAGCCAATTGTCGCGCGTGTAAATGCAGCCTCAATGAATTTGGCTGTAATTGCGATATTATTACCAACTGCGATGAACTACACATCGCAAGGAATTAGTCCTAAGACGCTGCAAAATTTCTCTTTCGCTGTAGCAATCGTGTTGATAGCAGTCTATGCACTAACCCTGTTATTTTCAATGAAAACTCACTCATATTTATATGATTTGGGTGTTGCCGAAACCGAAATATTAGAAACTCCAGAGGGAAAACCGAATATGTGGCTTTGGACAGGAGTACTACTTGTTTGTACTTTGTTCGTAGCTCTTGAGTCAGAATTATTGGTAGATTCACTTGAAGTTGCGACATCAAAACTTGGTTTAACTGCTTTATTTACTGGGGTGATATTAGTACCTATTGTGGGTAACGCTGCCGAACACGCAACAGCCGTTACCGTTGCCCTGAAAGATAAAATGGATTTATCGCTATCGGTAGCAGTTGGTTCGAGTATGCAAATTGCCCTTTTCGTGGCGCCTGTACTCGTGATCGTAGGCAAAATAATCGGTCAACCAATGAACTTAGATTTTAATCCATTTGAACTAGTAGCTGTTGCAGTATCAGTACTTATCGCTAATACTATCAGTTCCGATGGTAAATCAAACTGGTTAGAAGGTACTTTATTACTAGCCGCATACACAGTTTTAGGATTTGCTTTTTTCTTCCATCCAGTCCCAGCAGTTAGCTAGTAGGGTGCGTCAAAGCTATTAGGGTCTTCAATAAAACGAAAAATCATGTGCTTTGACGCACCAGCACGAGCTTAATTATTGAGCGCAATGCGACTTTTGATAGATTTTCTGTAAATAGTTGATGCCGCGCGTGTATATATAAGCGTAGTACTCTCCTCAATCTAAACTGATATGGATTCTCAACCAAGTAACCTAAACAATACCGCAATATTTGAAGGCTTTTTTCTGCAAATGGTTATGCCAAGCCTGGAAAATAAATGTCAGGAAATCGTAACTAAAGTACTTGGTTCCGATTGGGAAGTTGAGATGATTGGTGATAATGGTACTGAGTTTGAAATTACAAAGGGGGATGCGACGACATTCTCAACAAAACAAGCTTGGGACAAAACTTATTATTTGCGCTCTCAACCGGGAGTAGTATACGCAGAACCGCTGTTTGCTGTCCCCGTTGACATGCGTATATACTCGAACCAAAACTTAAGTCAAGATGAAAATCAACCACTCGCGCGACAGTTTAGAGGATTCAATAACCTTAGTCAGGAAAATCAATCAAGTGTAGATGATGAAAGTCAAGATGTAGACTGGCCTTTAAAGCAACTTCGCGTATTTGAAGTATGGCAACGTTTTTTTCCTGACCCTAACAAGTTGCCGGGAAATGGAATCATTATCGGACATCCTGACACAGGCTACACGCCACATCCAGAAATTGTCTCAAATCTACTTGTTAACAGAGGCTACGATTTTTTAAAGAAAGACAACGACCCAGAAGACGAACTCGAAACATCTCCAAACGAAATCATTAATAACCCTGGTCATGGTACATCATCTGCCAGTGTAGCTATTGGGACTGTAGACAAACAAGCGAACTACCCAACTGCAAAAGCTATAACGGGTGTTGCACCTGGCTCCAAATTAGTTCCTTTACGAATATCTTTATCAGTAGTACTAATCAGTATTATAAATATTTCTAAAGCTATTGAATACGCAGCAGATAACGGGTTTCACGTAGTCTCAATTAGTGTAGGAACCGCTCTCCCAAGTCAACGGTTACGGAGTGCAATTATTTATGCTCAAAAACGAGGTGTAATAATTGTTGCTGCCTCTGGTACAGCAATTCCCTTTGTTGTATGGCCTGCTGCTTACGAAGAAGTAATTGCCGTTACAGGTTGTAATGTAAAGCGTGAAGTATGGGTCGGTTCATCGCGCGGAAGACAAGTTGATGTAACGGCGCCGGGTGCAGGTGTTTGGTACGCAAAAACGAATAAAACCGATACTGGTTTAGAATATGACATCAACCAAGGTAATGGTACTTCGTTTTCGGCGCCATTTATCGCGGGTGTAGCAGCACTATGGCTTTCGTATCATGGACGCGACCAACTTGTACAACAGTACGGCGCCGAAAAAATTCCCTTTATATTCAATCAAATATTGCGTGATAGCTGTGAAAAGTTTCCAACATGGAGACCTAACCAATTTGGTGAAGGACTTGTCAACGCAGAAAAAGTACTCTCCACACCATTGCCTGATAACATAACTCAATCAGTAATGGCGCCAGCATTCGCATTACAACAACACTCACCTGTAGACAACGGCATCAATATATTTACTCATCTATTTGAACAACAGCTAGTAGATCAAAACGAAACTAATACAGAAAATCCAGATAACAGCACACTGCAATATAACTTAGCTCAATTATTACAAACAACACCAAACGAATTACCAAAACGTTTAAAAGAAGTCGGTCAAGAACTAGCTTTTCACTTTGCAGCAGACCCAGAACTTTACAACCAGCTAACTCAAACCATGACTCCAAAACCCGGAATAACTATTCAATCAGAAAGCAATTCACCCAACAAATTAAATAACTTACGCACCCGCTTATCACAAGGCGCCTCCCAACTGTTAAAAAATAAAATCCAATAACCCCTCTTAATAAAACATTCACTTGTAAAACACTCTCTTGTGGAACGGGCATCCTTGCCCGTCCCAAAACTATTATTTAATTTTTATATTCTAAAATTATCTCTCCAAACCAAATTAAATTTAGCTTTAAGCTCAAATGCCTCCCAAGGACTAAGCCAAAAAATAAATGACCTTAAAGTGATTAGTTAGTTCTTTAGTACTGTTTTAGCAATATTTAGCACTTCAGATTACGTAGAATCAGGATTTTGTTATTAGAACGTTGGAATCAAGAGCGAGGATAAAATGTTGAGGAATCTTAAGTCTTGAACAAGCATCGCTAGTAAAGGCGTTATCTCTGCTAAAATATCTTGGTTGTTTAAGAAGTGCGAAGCATCCGTCTTTGAGCCAGTCAACAGACCTTATTAATAATATCGACACATTAGCGCAAGAACTGGCGACTATCCAGCAAACAGGTTCTAAACGAATTGCACTGCTGGGTTCGCGTCACGTCCCCATTACGCATCAGAGTCTGATAGAGATGATGACTTATGCCCTGGTCTTATCAGGCAACCGTATCATCACTTCGGGTGCAACCGGTACCAATTCTGCTGCGATCAAAGGAGCAATGCGCGCTGACCCCAATTTTTTGACGGTAATTTTACCTCAAAGTCTAGACCGTCAGCCGCTAGAATCGCGCCAACAACTCGAACAGGTTATGCATCTTGTGGAAAATCCAAGTAATGATAGTTTGTCGCTGGCTGAAGCCAGTTATCTGTGCAATAAGGAAATAGTATCCCGTTGCCAGCAACTTATTTGCTTTGCCTTTCACGATAGCCGCACCCTGCTACAAACATGTGGAGAAGCCGAAGAACAAAGGAAGGTGGTAACTTTATTCTACTTTGATTAATTTTTCGTTCCAGTCGGCAGTCAATAAGTCAAGAGTCAAGAGTTATTAGCTATAATTCTAGATTATAGACTTAAGACTGAGGACTTTAAACGACAAAAATCGATGACAAATCAAAATTAACATTTCAGAGTTAGCCGTGTCTGCCATTTTTTTATACTGTATTTTCGCTAGCTTTTTGCTGATTTACGCTCCATTTCTAGTAGTCAGCTATGGTCGTTTTCACGTAGGTTACGATATGGCTGCTCCTCGCGCAATGTTTGATAAGTTACCACCTTACGCACAACGAGCAACTTGGGCACACCAAAATTCTTTTGAAACGTTTATGGTGTTTTCCATAGCAGCTTTAATGGCTTATGTAACTGGTGTTAATTCACAGACTTCAGCAGTCGCAGCAATTACTTTTGTTATCGCTCGATTGCTTTACTCTATTTTTTATATTTTGAATATACCCATTTTGCGCTCCTTAATGTTTGCTCTCGGCGGACTCTGTTCTATAACTTTGTTTGTTCAGAGTTTCATTCAAGTTCATAATTAGAAGGGGCAATGGGATTGCGGGTAAGGGAAAAGGTTCTACAAAACCTATCCCTACCTCCACACCTTTTAATCAAAAATCAAACATCAAAAATTCTTATGGCTTCAACATATTCGTTTGACATTGTAAGCGATTTCGACAGACAAGAATTGGTCAATGCTGTAGACCAAGTTGTACGAGATGTCAAAAGTCGTTTTGACCTCAAAGACACTAACACGACAATTGAGTTGGGTGACGAAAAGATCACTATTAATACTGACAGCGAATTTACTTTAGATACCGTACAAGGTATCCTACGTGAAAAAGCTGCAAAACGTAATCTTTCACAAAAAATCTTTGAGTTTGGCAAAATTGAATCAGCAAGCGGAAACCGTATTCGTCATGAAGTAACGCTTAAAAAAGGTATTAGTCAAGAAATTGCCAAGCAAATCTCTAAGTTAATTCGCGACGAGTTTAAAAAGGTTCAAGCTTCAATTCAAGGTGACGCAGTTCGTGTCAGTGCTAAAAATAAAGATGATTTGCAAACAGTTATTGCTCGCTTGAAGCAAGAAGACTACCCTGTTGCTTTGCAGTTCACGAATTATCGATAAATGTCTCAAGGGGTAAAGGGTAAGGGCGCCTCTAATTCAATCTTTTAAGCTGCTCTATATATACTATCCTTATGTGCCCGCAATCTTATCTGCCGTTATTTTAAACTCCGAAGTGACAAAAAACGTTGCTGTCTCCACTTCTTGGGATTGTCCTGCTCGCCTTATTTTGACTTTTCCGGTCAAAACTATTTTTTGCTCGGATTTATAATACTCTGCTTTTTCGGCAGTTGCTATAATCTTCTCCTGCTCGTATTTAAACTCTACATCTCCCGACCAGGTGATTACATCCGAACGTATCAATCCATTCGGTACTACTACATTCTCCGTCGGCGCCCCTTGTACTGGTATTTTAATTATCCCATCTAATGGTGCCTCGATAACTGGAGCTTTCACTGTATTGGTCGCTGGCGCCTGCAAATCCACCGTTTGAGCATAAATACTCTTGACAGTTGCATGGAATAAAACCACGTAAGTTAGCACTCCAGGCAGCAAAAACGATAAATGCAGGCGCCGTAACCATGAGAAGTTACTCAATAAACCGTATTTCCCAAACATTCTTACTAGAACCTCACATCCAAAATATAACTGCAACATCTTGGCACGACACATACACAAATGACCACATTCTTCAACTACCAAACGGCGCCTATGTAATCTCCCAATGTAGTACATATACGTACATGTAGTGTACTTGTTTTACTTTCAGCACCAAAAAAGCGATTTTTGTCAATTGAATATCAAATATAAATTGCACAAAAATGAGATATCAATTAGTAAACATAAGTCAAGTCTGTATAGTATATAAGTTTTAAATACGCATATACTTTAAAGAAGTAGTCCTGTCACATACCAGATTCTTACAGGTCTATTTAGTTTTTCTCAATCCTTAATTATGTTTATAATGAATTTAACTGGATACATAATATACACGTAGTTTACCTAAAAGTAAGCTCATTGGCTTTGAGATGTTCAGTATAAGGACATAGCAAAATATATATGAGGATAAATAATTGACAACACTGTTTTAAGTAAGAATACTTGTATTAAATTTAGAAGCCAAATTGGCATAAATTTGTCAAAAATTAGATATTTTTTGGGTATTCTATAGTAAACTCGATTATGGTATATTAAATACTTACAAACAAAATTTAAATGTAAAGCCTTCATTTTTGCCTTTCTTGAAATACAGTTAAGCTAACTTTTTAGCTACCTATATCAATTGCAGTAATTGATACAGTATGAATTTAAAAAATGCAGTCAAAACCTGTTCATCACTTATTTGTCCACATTTAAATTAAAGATTGTCTTAATTATGAATAAATCTGCTTTAAATCAGGGTCAAATTAACACAGTTAATCTCGGTAGGCAAAAATTTTTCCAGCCACTGGAACATTTATCGTTTTTGCAAAAGGTTTCTCAGGACTATATAAGTGGAAAAATACAGGTATTTAGCATTTCTCAACAATGGTCTATATATTTTGAGGAAGGAAAGCTAATTTATGCTTGTCAACTGAACGGGATGTGGGATGTATTCTACAAAAAATTACAGCAGCTAAATCCAGAGTTTATAAATTTAAACGGTTTAAACGGTGAAGTATCTAATCAATTAAAAGCAATTTTCGATGGGACTCATGATGATTTTAGTTGTTCGAGCTATTTAGCAATATGTTGGTTACTAGACCAGCAGTATTTAAGTACTTCACAAGTCACGCAACTAATTGAAGAACTTGCACTCGAAGTAATGGATTCATTTTTAAAATTGCGGGACGGTATCTACGAATTCTTGCCCGAAAGCTTTTTAGATGATTTGCCAAAGTTTACTCACATTGATATTGCCACCATCGCGCGGCTTTGCCAACAGCGCGCTCGAAACATGGGTAACTTCATTCACCCAGTATATCGTAGTGGTAGTTATTTATTTTCTGATACAAAAGAACCTGATATCAATATTAATCGAACACAGTCACCTAATCAGCTTAAACAGGGGCCTGTCAAAGTGTATCAGCAAGAGTCAGCAGTTAAAGTGAAGGTTCCAATCAAACGAGTTAATGGTTATATTGACACATTAGCCGCAAAACCAGTAAAAGAAGCTACTACAATTAATACACAATATCAGGCGCCAGTAACAGACACAAGCATTAAGTCAAACATAATAGGTCAATACAAAGTGATATGTATAGACGATAGTCCAACAATAATCAAAGCCATCCGAGGATTTTTAGACGAAGAATTATTTGAAGTTATCGGTATTAGTGATTCACTCAAAGCACTAATGCAAATTCTTCGTATCAAACCCGATATTATTCTACTTGATATTTCAATGCCCAATTTGGATGGCTACGAACTCTGTTCCTTATTACGTAAACATCCAGAATTTCGTAACATCCCTGTAATTATGGTGACAGGAAGAACTGGATTTATCGACAAAGCGCGCGCAAAACTCGTTAAATCATCAGGATATTTAACCAAACCTTTCACTCAAGCAGAATTAATCAAAACAGTATTTCAACAAATTGGTTATATAAAATAAAATGAGTGCTGAGTGAGCGTGATAAATATTTTGAAGCTGGATTGAGAACAAATAAATGCTAGATAAAGTTAATAGTGCCAGTAGTAACTTAAATCATGATAATGATACGCAAGATGTTAATTCTATAGCTTTATCTAACTCTCAATCAGCAAAACATTTTTTTAACAAAATTGGATTACGCTCGAAAGCTGTTTTGTTTGCTGTCTCGATTAGTACATTACCAGTGTTAGTTATAGGTGCCATTTCGTATTCATTTGTTAGTCAGTCACGTCGGCAAGATATTGAAACAGCACACACTAATCAAGCAAAGCAAATTACAAGAAATCTGAAAAACTCTTTAAAAAAACATTTACAAGAAATTCAGTATTTACCAAATCCATATTTACTCGATAATCGTCGGTTTCTAGAGCAGCAACAAATACTTAAGAGATGGCAAGACCAAAATTTAGCAAATTCAAATAATCAATTATATATCATTGATTTGAATGGCAATATCGTTACAAATTCTCAAAACAAATTAATTGAGAACCAGAAACAAGAAGAATATTTTGAAACCGTTTTAAAAACCAATAAACCTTTTGTTAGTCAACCTATAACCGATACTGATAATCAAGATTACCTCATATTAGCGGTGCCTGTAAAAGATGCTAGGACGGGTGAGACAGTTTATGTAATTCGCAACTCTATACCTGTTAACTATTTTCATAATATAATTAAAAATATCATCAAGGATACTACTAAAGGAAATTACTATATTACTGACGCTTCAGGAAAAATATTTTTGTCTAACGATGAAAGCTATTTAGGTAAAAATGCCCGACAATTCCCAGAATGGACACAAATCCAGAATTCCAATCAAAACCAAACTGTCACCAATATAGACGTGCGTCGAAATGGAAGAGAAGTACTGCTGACCTACGCTCCCTGGCAACCAGAAGCACCACTTAGTGATTTACAATGGAAAACGGTTTTGACGACAGATAAAGCAGTCGAAGAAGCTCCTGTTTCTCAATTACTCTGGAAACTAGGTCTTGCAACAATTGCCACAACTCTAATAACTGGAGGTATTGCGGCAATTTTAGCTCATCGAATGATTTTGAGAATCATTAGTGCTAATCATGCATTAAAAAAACTGGGACGTGGTAATCTCCAAACAAGAATTCCGTTACAGGGAAGGGATGAGTTGACGAGTTTAGGGCTTAATATAAATGAAATGGCTTCTAAACTAGAAGAATTACTCCAACAGCAAAAGCAGGAAACCGAGCAACTACGGTTATTTACCAACATATTAATTTCTACTCGCGTACCACATAATACAGAAACTCTACTTTCTACAACTGTTGCTAAACTTAGACAGGTTTTCAATGCTGACCGGGTGGTGATATATCGCTACGTACAAGCTGATAATGAAGTGCTGGCTGAATTCGTTATGCCGGGATTGCTTGGTTTATCAGATAAAATTATTACAAACCAGTATGTCGAACTAGAACCAATAGAGACTCTTAGAAATAATCAAGTTCTAGCTATTAACGATATTCGCGAAGCTAATTTTGAGGTTGAGCAAAAGTACTTATTAGAACAGTTGCAGGTGAAATCAAAAATAAGCGTACCTATACTTAAAGACAACGTATTTTTTGGTTGTTTGATTATCCATCACTGTAGTACACAGCATCTTTGGCAACCGCAGGAAGTAAATTTTATTCAACAGCTAGCGCTACAATTTGGGTTGAGCTTGGAAAGAATACGCTTGCTCGAAGATTCCCAGTCTCTCAAAAATCTAGCGGTGCTTTTATCGAGTTCGTGGAAAACCCTGGAAATATATAATCTAGCGGTACTGAGTATTCGGCAAGCACTCAAAGCAGACCGCGTTGTAATTTATAAATTTGATGAAAACTGGCAGGGAGTTTTTCTTGCTGAGTCGGTAGTTGCAGGTTTTCCTTGTGCGATGAATGTCAAGCTGGTAGAACCATGTTTAGAAAACTATATAGATCAATATAGAAAAGGTCGAATTCAAGCGACAAATAATATCTATCAAGCGGGATTAAGCGATTGTTACTTACAACAGTTAGAAACTTTTGGTGTCAAAGCTAATTTAGTGGCGCCAATTATTGTAGGAGACAATCTACTAGGTTTACTAATTGCACATCAATGTTCACACCCGCGCAACTGGCAGCAGTCAGAGATTGATTTATTCGAGCAGTTCGCGCGTTTGGTTGGTTTAGCGTTGGAAAGGGCAAACTTGTTAACAGTTACAGAGCAAGCACGAGTCAGTGCTGAAAATTTATTTTCAGAACAGCGTCAGCAAAATGTTACACAAATTCATGTTGCAGCGACTCAATTAGAAGATGTATTAACCAAAAATTCCACAGTCATACACCACTTAACTGACATCAAACATAACCAAGCAGAACAAATAAATAACGCGCTCACGACAGCTACCGAAACTCGAAACGCAATTAAAACTGTTGCCAAAAGCGCGCGTCAAGCTGCACTAGCTGCAAACAACGCTAAAATTGCAGCAGTAGATACTAACTCGATAATCAATACAGTAATTGAGAATTTCACGACGTTAGAAACCGCAATTGATATCAGAACGAGTAAAATTAAGCATTTAGAAGAAGATTCAAATGAAATCGCTAAAATTGCCATGTTAATCCACCAAATCGTTACACAAACCAATTTATTAGCGATTAATGCTGGTATTGAAGCTGCACATGCGTTTGAAGATAAAGGATTTAGTCTTGTTGCGGAAGAAGTTGCTGCATTAGCAACTAAATGTATTGCCGCAGCAAATCAAATATCTTCGATAACTAATCGCATTCAGTCGGAAACTACAGAAATTATTACGACGATGGAATTGGAAAGTCAGCAAGTCAGTCAAGATACCCTTTCGTTAACCTCAATAAAAGCTACTTTAAATAATCTTACTGACTTACTTGGTGATATTGACAACGCAGTGAATTTGATTTATGGCACCACAGCATTGCAAATTCAGGCATCGAAACAAGTTGCTACTGTGTTAAAAAATGTAAGTAAAGAATTAGATACAGCGAGCGAATATTCCCAGCTTGTAGATTGTCAAAATGAAATAATGGCAATTATTGAACAAATGAAATCTAATGTTGAAATGTATAAAGTTTAAGTTAAGGACTAAAGTCCTTAATACGATGAAAGGAGAAAACAATGGAGAGTGATAAAGAACAAGCAATCAAACTTCATTTTCTCGAAGAAGCTAACACACATCTTAGTACAATTGAATCTGTACTGTTAGAATCCCAGATTAATATCAGTATCCATAATATCAATAACGCGATGCGCGCGGCTCACTCGATTAAAGGGGGAGCAGCGATGATGAACTTTGATAGCTTGAGTCAGTTCGCACATCAACTCGAAGAAGTTTTTAAAGTTTTAAAAATAAAAAAACAGCAGCTAGATATTGATACTGTAAAACCTGTCTTACTTGCAAGTGTAGACTCTTTGCGTCAAATAATATATTCCTATAAACAGAGTGATAATAATAATCACTTATTAATCGAGCATGTGCGCGCGCATTTTGAGAAACTGCACGAATTATTCGGTGATGCTCCCCAAGAAAATGCAGCGACTATTCTCGCAACCGAGGAAAACCCACAGGAAATTATTCCCTTAATCTTCCAAACTCAAGTAGAAGACTATTTACAGCAACTCGAATCACTTTTACACGAAAAAGACCCTGACTCTCTACGAGAAGAACTAGTCTTAATGGCAGGGGAATTAGGTGGTTTGGGATACATGTTACAAATCGAAACATTTACCTGTTTATGTGAGTCGGTTATTAACTGTATATCCACTGCAAAAACGGACGACGAAGTAATCGAAATTAGTCAATTGGCACTACATAACTGGCGCCAATCTCAAGTATTAGTCCTTCAAAATCAACTTAACTCAATACCATCCAGCATTACCCTTACACAACAAACTACTCCGACTCCAGCTAGAGCAACTACCGCAACTCCTCCTACAGGAACTCGTGTTGGAGCAAAACAACTTGAAGCTATTAACGACTTATCAAGCGAACTAACAATCCAACGTCAAAGTCTTAAACTCAAGCTTGAAAATTTGAGTCAATTATTTAGCCACCTGAAAAATTGTGCAAATAGTCTTGAAAAGGAGTATCGTCAAGTATCTTCCTCAAGTCAAATTAGTAAAATACACTTCAAACCACTGCAAGCAAATATTACAAAACTTCAAGAAGTAATCAACGATATCAGTTTTAAGCTTACCGACTCAGAGCATACAAACTCCGCACTTAATAGAACAGCGCAAAATTTGGAGAATTCCCTCGCGCAAATACTAATGCGTCCACTCGCTGATATTCTCGAACCCTTTGCGCGCGCGTTGTACGATTTGAGTGTTGAATACAACAAACCAGTTGAACTGAAAACAACGGGTGCAGAAATTATTGTCGAACGCAGTATCTTAGATGCGATACAAGAACCTCTACTACATATATTACGCAATGCTTTTGACCACGGAATAGAGGATACACAAACTCGACGTGACTTAGGGAAACCCGAACAAGGTCTAATTAAAATTACTGCTACAGCTAGTCAAAATCATATCGTGATTTTAGTTAGTGACGATGGATGTGGTATCTCCGTCGATAAAGTTAAAAAGCGCGCGTTTGAAATCGGATTTGATGCGACACTGCTACAGCAAGCAACTGATGATGAATTAATACCGCTCATCTTTGAACCAGGGTTTAGTACCCGTGAGCAAGTAACCGCACTTTCAGGTAGAGGTGTTGGTATGGATGTTGTACGTAATAACATCAATCAAATTGGAGGAGATGTAACAGTTTCAACACAACCAGGAAAAGGCACAGAATTTACTCTCTCCATACCCTTTAATATATTGATATTTGAGGTGATGTTTATCGAATCTAATTCGATGTTATTCGCATTTTCAAGTTCCAGTATTCGTGAAGTATTAGTTCTTAAAGAAAACCAGATATTTTGTATAGCAGATAAAGAATTTCTACCTTACCATAATCAAAACATACCATTGATTCGTTTGAATAATCTTTTACATTTTAATCATCCGGATGCTCAACAAGCTTTTTTGGCAAAAACTTCTACTTTAGAGGCGCCGACCATATTAATAATAGATTATGATAACGAGATTATAGCCATTCAAGTAGACCGTTGTTGCGGAAAACAAGAAACCACAATTCGTCAAGTAGAAGGTAACATTCCTTTACCAGTAGGGTTCGGCAACTGTACAATTATTGGGAATGGTAAAATTGTTCCCATTATTAATTTGGATGAGTTGATAACGAGTCAATTACCACTGCAAAGCGAAAAAAGTATAAATTTAGAAAATGTAAATCCAGAAAATATAAATCCAGAAAATATAAATAAAAAAACTGAAACAAAGACAATTTTAGTAATAGATGACTCAACGAATGTTCGTAATTTACTCGTACACGTATTGGAAAAAGCAGGTTATCAGGTAGAAGAAGCTTTCGACGGTTTAAACGGCATTGAAAAACTACAAACTGAGGTATTAATTAAAGCTATAATTTGTGACATTGATATGCCACGATTGGACGGACTTGGCTTTTTAGCGCGAGTCAAAGCACAGCCTGCATTTAAACATATACCTATTATTATGTTAACATCCCACACGGGGGATAGGTATCGTAATCTCGCTTTTCAACTTGGAGCAAAAGCATATCTGTCTAAACCTTACAACGAGTATGAATTACTTACATTATTAAGCGATTAAATAAGAAATAAAAACATCCGGGTTGTTTGTGTAAGCTGTGTATAATTTATTATCAACTAAAAAACATGACTTTAGTCATGTTAGTTCTTATGCTAAGTCTATAGAAAAAGTTTATGTAGTTCGATAAAATTTATAAGCTGGGTAAACCCAGCTTCGATATAACGATACGAATCGTCAGGTGGTGTGATGGATATTAATTACAGACTCGGAATGATTTTGATACTTGCTGTTGCTTTACACGTAGTGATTCCGAAATCAATACACATAATGGCAAGCGAGCGTTTATGTCCTGCTCCAGAACAATCAAGCAGTCAATCAATTTATTATTCTCTAAATTTTAACCTCGAAACACAATAACAATGGCAACGGATGATGAACAGATGTAACGGATAGTTGATCTTAAATAAATAGATTTATTTGTAACTTATAAATCATCCGTTACATCCGTTGCATCCGTTGCCAATTTATGGTAATGCAGCTGCTGGTGCCAAACCGAGCGATGACAGCAAGCGGTCAGCATCGAAATATTGAAGCATTAACTCGCGAATACAGTTAACTTTGATTGGTTCGTGAACGCGCACTTGCCCGAAAGCCTTATCAACTATTTCCACAGTTGTTAAAGTATCTAAGTCTACTGATAGAATCGGTATTTCAAGTTCTTCCGCGCGATTCAGAATAAAGTTTGGGGGTGGTAGTTGTCCCGTCAAAATCAGACATTGCGTTGATGTTTCTAACGCCGCTTGTTGAATTTCTACTCTATCTCCTCCTGTAACAACAGCCATATTACTACGTTTACGGAAATACCTTACCGCTGAATTAACGTTCATGGCGCCAATCGCTAAACTTTCCACCATGATGAAATCTAAACGGTGGTCGTTTACACATAAAACTTCAGCTTTAAGTTGAGTCGCAAGTTCTTTAACGCTGACGCTACGTAGCAAATTATTTCTAGGTAAAAGACCTAACACAGGAATTGAAATTGCTTCTAAGTATGGACGAATCGTTGTATCGACTTCTTCAAACAAAGTGCCTGGAATATCATTGATTACAATACCAAGCAAACGACTACCAAGCCGCTGTTTGGCACTCATTAGCGACTCAACTAAAAGCAGTGAACTGTAGCGACATACTAATAGTACTTTTGCATCAACTGCTTCTGCCATAGAAAGCAAAGACATATCGAATAAACAACCTTCGTCCAAGTTACCGGCTGCTTCGAGCAGTACCAAGTCCCCCACCTGCAATTGAGAATACTGCTCGACGAAGGACTGTTTATAATTTAATTTATCTTCTCCACGCAGACGTTTTTGTACAGCCAACTCGTCTAAAGCGAGTAAGGTTGGCGCCAAACGGTTGACAGGTAGACTTAAACTAGAGGCAATGAACTCAACGTCTTCCTCCACCAAACTACCTTCTGATTCACTCAAACAGGTGCCCAAAGGTTTACCGTAAGCAATATCAAGTCCTCTTTGAACTAGCTGGTGAGATAATCCTAAAACTGTTGTTGATTTACCGCTGTAAGCTTCAGTCGAGCCGACTAGCAAGTATTTAGGGGATTTCGGCATTCGGCACTCCTAATGTAATTCCGATAACGGCAGCGCGGTTAATAGAGAGGATAATAATAGCGTATCTGGGCGCCTTCCCCAGCTACTTAGTCCTCTAAAAATCACTCATCAGTTGTAATGCACCCAATGAACGACAAAGATTACTAGGAAGCTTGACAAATAATACTTTAAGTGCATTAAGTCGCGCCTTTGTCGAAGTAGGTGCATATTAATTTTAGGTCGAACTACAACTTTAAGGTTGTTATCGCCTGCAAGCGTGGTCGTAAGCGTTGTAACCGCGCTGCCATCAAAGAAAGCAGGTTTCTTCAATTAGATTCATCAATGCGAAGTAATTTACGGTAGAAAGACTGGGAGAAATCAGTTGAACGATTACGTTTGTAACTTTCCAATAATTCAATTAAATAACTAATGAACTCAAAACTAACTGTCATCACTTCGTAGTTGAGTTCCGCATTGCCATTAAACTGCATCCGACACCGCGTTAAGTCCGAAGGTATGCTAGCAACATTCCAAGTTGCCACAAAAGGAACGCCTTCACCACCCTCTATTTTGCGCTCTCCTTCCAAGCTTCCTTTTTGGTAGAGACTAATTGCATAAGGTAAAAAATTACGTTTGGTTCCCTGAATGTAAGGCAAGTAGACGCTGGCTTGCTGCTGTGTAGCAGCCTGAAGTTTATCAATAGCCATAACTTAATCTTCCTCTGATAGTGAGTAACTCGTTGTGGTTTTAGCTAGTCTTAGTGTTCCCAAAAACACGCGCGTTACTCACATGTAGAGTCCAACCAGGAATTATGAATTGTACCAATTGCAAAGAAATGTGAAAATCTCAGGTACAATAAGGCTGCACTTGCTTTTACTGAAGTTGTAGGCAACGGCACCCAAAATCACCGTATTATACACGGTGAAGGCAACCTTAATATATTTCTCTTGTTAGAGATATTTAGAAGGATTGTATTGTCTGCTGTTAATTCCTTCGCTTCGATCAGAAGTGTAGAAAAGTACTGGTGGTTGAATCAAGTGACCTATGCCAGCGAATTCCTGGCCCGAAAACAATTTTAACAGCGAGTTTGACCCGCTGACCTTGTTATCTGAGTTATCAGGAGACGAGGATTCTGTGGAAGAGGCAAACAATACCCTGTCCCTTCCATCTCGATTTCAAAATCGAAGACGCAAAGCCGCTATAGTCCTATCTATAGTTTGGAGTAGCACTATTGCCCTGCATTTAATTTCTTGGGGTTCATTGTTAGTGTTGGGATTATCTACCATCGTAGGGCTTCATGCTCTTGTAGTAGTTTTCGCCCGACCCCGACAGGACACAGAAGTTATTGAGGGAGAGTTGCCCTTTGTGTCGTTATTAGTAGCAGCAAAAAATGAAGAAGCTGTTATTGGCAACCTCGCCAAAAATCTTTGTAGCTTGAAATATCCTCAAGATAATTACGAAGTTTGGATTGTTGACGATAATAGCAGTGATAATACCTCACTCGTTCTATCTCAAGTCGCAAAAGAATACAGTAATTTAAAAGTTTTGCGACGTTCCCCTGATGCAACTGGTGGAAAATCCGGCGCCCTTAACGAAGTTTTACCACTTACTAAGGGTGAAATTATCGCTGTTTTCGATGCCGATGCTCAAGTCGGCCCCGATTTACTTGTGGATATAGTACCCATGTTTCAACGTAAACAAGTTGGTGCCATACAAGTAAGAAAAACAATAGCTAACGCCAAAGAGAACTTTTGGACTACTGGACAAGCTGCCGAAATGGCGCTTGATACATTCTTACAGTCGCATCGAAATGCGATTGGTGGGATAGGCGAACTGCGAGGGAACGGTCAATTTGTTCGTCGTCAAGCTTTAAACCGTTGTGGTGGTTGGAATGAAGAAACTATCACTGACGATTTAGATTTAACTTTACGATTACATCTTGACAAATGGGATATTGAGTGTATATTTGACCCGCCGGTAAAAGAAGAGGGTGTCACAAATGCACTAGCACTTTGGCATCAACGTAATCGATGGGCAGAAGGTGGATACCAAAGGTATCTAGATTATTGGGATTTACTTTTACGGAATCGCCTTGGCGCCCGCAAAACGCTGGATATGCTGGTATTTTTGTTGACACAGTATATTGTGCCAACAGCAGCAGTACCAGACTTATTAATGGCATTAATTCGCCATCGTCCACCGATGCTAGCTCCAGTTACGGGCATTGCGGTTAGCATGTCGATGACAGGAATGTTCGTTGGATTATCGCGAATACGTAAAGATAAAAAATTTAGAGTCTCAGCGTATTTGTTAATCTTGCTTCAAACCCTTCGCGGCACCATATACATGCTCCACTGGTTAATCGTAATTAGCAGTGCTACGGCGCGTATGTCTGTACGACCCAAAAGGTTGAAGTGGGTAAAAACAGTACACCAAGGCAAAGCAAGTAGTTAATTTAAAACTACGAGCGTGCGCTTTTTTCGTTAATCATCATCATTTTCAACCACGTCTATTAAATCAGACGATGCAGCAGAGTCAGCAAAATCTGCTGCATCTTCGTTGTAACCAATTACTTGTCCATCAAAAAATTGTGCTAAACGTTCGGCTGCATACCAAACTTTCTCAACGTCTGCACTTGATACTACAACAGGTTGGATTTGAACGTCTTGTGAATCTTCTTCTGTTTGATGCGCCTCCTCATTCAAATTAGATACATTACTGTTGTTTACTGCCTCTAAAGCAAACTGCGGTTGTACTGCGTTTGTCTGAGTTGTTTGAGTATATTTATGATTCGATGGCGCCTTCACATCATACGAACCGTTCTGGGCTAAATTATTTTGGGTAATATTATTTTGGGTAATATTATTTTGTGAGTCTTGATTTAAGTGTGTTGTATTGTTTTCTGTAGAAGATACCTTATTACTAGCTAAATGAACATTAGCTCCATTAGCTCCGTTAGCTTGAGAAGATTTAGGCTGTGTAGATTCAACTTTATGAGATTCAGTTAATTTAGTGGGGGGAGGTTGTTCGGTCGTGTAAGTAGCACTTTCTTCTTTAGAGCGATGTGAACCAGAAGAGAGAATTTCTAGATGTACAGTAATTTCACGATTAAAAGTCGCTTTAAAAGCTCGTCGAATAATTGGCAAGTCTTCTTGAACTCGTTTATGCCAAGCTTGTCTAACACTGAGTCGGGCAAGATCGGGACGAATTTCAAGGACATTACACATCTGACGCAATAATTCGCGTCTTGAAACAGGTTCAAGATGGGATAGAACCTGCTGCCATGTTTGAGTTAAGTCGTTTTGCTGGTTATCCTCTGCTGGCGCCTGATGATTTGTTGTAGGTTGATGATTATTAGCAGGCGCCTGATAATTTGCACTCTGTTGATGATTATTAGCAGGCGCCTGATGGTTTGTTGTAGGTTGATGATTATTAGCAGGTGGCTGATGGTTTGTTGCAGGTTGATGATTATTAGCAGGTGGCTGATGGTTTGTTGCAGGTTGTGTTGGCACCTTACCGTTAGTTGCTAAATTATTATTTTTATTTTGAGCGTTAAATACTGGCACCGTTGAAGTACTCGGTGCAACTTGCTGTTGTGCAGAAGGCAGTAAACCAAGTAGCGTCACTTCTAACCACAAACGGGGTTGAGTAGTATTTTTCAGTTGAACTTCAGCGGTTCGCAAATGCTGTTGTCCCGCTAAAATGCCATGAATATCAATAAAATTAACCACTTCAACTAAAGCTTGCCAAGTTTCAGCCGTGCAGGCAACCAAATCACCACGACTAGAAGCAGTTTTGGCAATCAGTAAATCTCGGTAAAAACCAGCTAAGTTCTGTAAAATAGTTAACGGCTCGCGTCCTCTGTCCAAAATTTTGCGTGTATTATCAATCAAAGCTTCCGCATCATCAGCAGCGATAGCTTTGAACAACCAATACAAATCATGTTCGCTGACAGTACCGACCAAATCCCAAACGTGATTAGGATTAACCTGCTCAGGCAATAAACTCAACTGGTCGAGTAAACTTTCCGCATCACGCAACCCACCTTGTGACAACTGTGCCACTAAAGTCAATGCTTCGGTTGTAATATTTATATCTTCTTTTATAGCTATATGAGTTAAATGCGCTACCATGTCGTCCAAAGGAATCCTGCGGAAATCAAACCTTTGGCAGCGCGAAATTATTGTAGGCAATACTCTTTGTGGGTCAGTTGTCGCAAGTACAAATACTATATGTTTAGGTGGTTCCTCTAGCGTCTTTAGTAGCGCATTGAACGCCTGGGTACTGAGCATGTGGCAGTTATGGACGCTTAGTCCATTCGCAACAAAATTATGATTGTCTTCGACCTCGATATCATAAACGCGCTCAAGTTTTCCTAATTTTATAGACTTAACTATCTCGAAACCTGTAGAAGGCGCCACAAGCGCATTCGCAGGGGATAGTATCTTCATTGCTTCTTTTACGTCTCTTGCTGGTATCCACCCTTGGTCAGTCCTAATTAAATGATTGCCTGTGCATCGAATTTGACGATTAGTTGTTTTGATAACCAAGGTTTGACGTTCGCCTTGGTCGAACCAACGAACAACTTGTTTGTATTCCCAGTTTCCCGTGGAATCGTTATAACTTAGAACATTATGACCTTTTATTTCAGGATTATCTATTCTGACTAATCCCTCGCTTGTTAATACTAGAGAATCTCCTGTTAAGCACTCGTCGATGACGTAAACCTTGTATCGACACTGTACGGGGGCAAACTGAGCTTTTTCAATGATGTCGCGAACGTTCTCAACACCTGTATTACTTGCTGCGTCTATTTCAATGACATCGACGGTATAACCTTTGTTAATTCCCTGACAAGTGTCACACACTCCACACGGTGTTGCTGTTGGTTGCGGACTATTTAGGCAATTTAACGATTTGGCGAGAATACGCGCGGAAGATGTTTTACCTGTACCGCGCGGGCCTGTGAATAAATACGCTGGTGCAATTCTCGACGTATTGATGGCGTTAGTAAGCGTCGTTGTTATAGCTGATTGTCCCACTAACTCGGCGAAGGTCTTGGGGCGGTACTTGTGATGTAGGGGTTCGTAAGACATAATACTTAGTAGTTTGCAGCTATATAAAGCGAATAAATTACACAAGTGCCCACGGTGGGACTATCTAGGAAATATATATTTTAAGCACAGGCGGACACAAAATCCCAAAAAAGTGAGCATTTTTCTACATTCATAAAATTTAAATAAAATTTAAATATTCTAGTAAAGCATGTTGATACAGCTAAAATTTATCCTGTAGATTTTATTTAATTGATACACCACTAAAAGGCAGCCTCGTCGCTACAATAAACGGATACACACCAACGCCCAAGAGGTGCATATAGATGTTAAAACGGCTCATTCAGTGGTTCAAGGACTTCTTCAAAGCTTTATTTGGAGCCAAGAAAACAAAGTCCAATGCAGCTTATGTTGAGAAGAAACCCGCTCCCCCTCTCAACGATACAGATTTGGAATTCTTGTTTACCGAGCTTTTGGAAGGAGTTAACCAAGCGCGCGGACAAGCTTGGGCACTGAAATGGCTGCATAACATCGAACATCGTGTTTCTACTGAGCGGTGGACAGAGTGGCTACATCGGTTTGGCAATAAACTGCTGGCATCATCGGCGCCGAATAACGAGCTAGCAGCACGACTCGTTCAACTAGGTGAGCTAGAAGTTGGTGAAGTCGGCGACATCGCTTATGATATCGGAATGCAGCTGCTAACACGTAATCAGACCGAACCGATTTGGGAATACAGTGGACCCGACGCAGCATTAAGCTTACCCAATACAACTGAGCCAGAAATTACACAACTCCAACAACCAGAAAATCCAGAAGGGGAGTTTCAAACTATCACCCTCGACCAACTCTACGAGCTAATGCACCAAGATGCGAACTTACGTTCCTCGATAGCTCAACAAGTCGGTGTTGAAAGCGACGACCCAGACGTTATTATCAACGCATTAGTTGAACAGTTCCAAGCTGAACAAGCTAACACCGAAGAAATAGCTTAGTTCAATAGTACTATGAAAAAAGAAATATGGGAAGGGGCAAGGCAAACAGAAATTCTAGTTAAGTTGATTAATTCTTGGTAGCAAAAATATAGCGAATAAATAGAATGAGTGGTATTGTATCTTTTGTTTCTTAGCATAATGTTTTCACTTATGAGCAATATGTATTTTGATGACATTTTGTTTCAAACATTTGTAACTAAGTGAACAGTTAGCGATTATCAAATTCATAAGTATCGCTACAATCAATAAGAGACATCCAGAGTATAACGGTAGATGCTCAGGTGGTTAGTAAAATTGCTTAGGAAGTTATTCAAACAACTGTTTGGCACAAGGAAAGAGCGTTCTATTGCTCTGGTAACGCAACATACCGTGGTGCAACCACCACCGATGTTGACAAATGCTGATTTGGAGTATTTGTTTACCCAGTTGTTAGAAGGTGTGTGTCAAGCGCGCGGGCAAACTTGGGCTATCAAATACTTGGAACGAATGTCCAATCGTATCACTGAACAACGCTGGTTAGAGTGGTTGCAAATTTTTGGTGAGCGGTTACTTGCTTCCCCTGCGCCAAATGAAGAATTGGCGTTTCGACTCGTACAGTTAGGAGAGTTACAAATTGGAGTCGTAGGCGCCAAAGCTCACGACATCGGGATGCGACTGCTCGCCCGCAACACTGGTGTTTCATGGCAAGATATTCGTGACGACGAAGTAACGGAAGGCAGCATTGAGATAATCGTGCCAAACCCTGACTATGAAGCAGCAATTCCATTAGAAGATGCTGAATCTCAAGATTTAGATTTTGTTAATTCTAAGATTGATTTAGAATTACAGCCAGAAATATCTGGGCAGGATTTACTAGATATATATAGTGAAGATTTACAAAAGTTCGAGCAACCTCAATCTCAACCTAGTTCAATTTATTACTCTGACTTAATTGATACTACTGCTATCAGTTCGGTAAACGAAGATACTGGTAGTGTTTTTATTAACACTCCAGGTCAGGATTTACTACGTCAGTTTGGTGAAGATTTATGGGGTAGCTCGCAGGACAATAGACAACCAGATAAAATAAAATTATCAGTTGATGATTACACCTCAACTGTAGATAATGCTGAAAGTAATATTGAAGATATTATAGAAAATACAAATATTACAGACAATATAAGCTATATAGAATTTGCGAATACACCAGGAGAAGATTTACTGCTTGAGTACGGTGAAGAATTGTGGTCAGAACCAGCGGCGCCTGTAGAACCTGTAATATACGAATCAAGTTTAGCTAACAACGAAGCAGCGATAGAAACAAACGAAATATTAGCATCAATAGATACTAGTGAAGAAAGTCTAATTTCTGAGACAGAGAATTTCTGGAACTCGAAAACGGATATTACAGTACCTGTTGAAAAAATTGAAATTACAAGTGAAGGGCTGACTAGCGAGCAGTGGGTGCAAATTATAGATGAAAATTATATTGAATTTGTGGCGCCTGAAGCTTTGTCTCAGGATGTAGCGTCGCAAACAACACAGCAGGAAGAATTAGTCACCAATAATTTTAATGATTCGTTCAACGAGTCATTATATGATGATAGTTCTAATCGTCAAGCTAATCATCAAGCTAATCATCAAGAGCTTGAATTAACGGACGAAGCTAACTTACCTGTGTCCGAGGTAATAGAAGCAGAAATAGATTTAGATTCGCCAATAATTCCTGTTGAAAGAAATTTGGTGCCCATAACACAATGGGATAATTCATTACGAGATGATTCGTTACCCAACATGTCTTCTACCGTCGCGGTAACTCTTGACGAACTTTGGGTACGTTTACAACAAAGCGCTAATTTAGTTGAACAGTTAGCATCAGGTATACTGCCTCAAGCGAATACCTCGCAAATTTTTGTTGATATTCCGAACCAAGCATCTAAACAATTAGAAGCACAAGCATGGTTTTATCAAGCTCTCGCGCAAACCAAAGCTCTTAATTTATCGGGGGCTGTTTTTTCATACGACCAAGCGATAAATCTGGCGCCAGATGCTTACGAATATTGGTTTAATAGGGGTCTAGCGCTGTTTCATCTCAAAGAGCTACCCCTAGCAATTACTAGTTACGAAAATACTATTGCGATAAAACCCGACCACTATAAAGCTTGGTTTAATCGAGGTGCTTGTTTAGGCGAACTATCGAGATATAATGAAGCAATTGCTTCGTTCGATAAAGCGCTCGAAATCAACTTAGAATATAGTGATGCGTGGGCAGGCAAGGGATTAGCGTTACTAAAACTCTGGCAAATCTCCCAAGCAATTGATTGTTATGACCGCGCCACACAACTTGATCCAATGGACGCGGAAAATTGGTATTATCGCGGAGTCGCACTGTCACAAAACAAACAATACTCTGAAGCAATTAGTTCGTTTGATGAAGCCATCGAAATTCAACCCCAACATCCAGGCGCCTGGTATCAACGCGGTTTAGCAATGGCGCAATTAGAGCAATGGGAAGAGGCTGTATTCTCGTATCAAAAATCGCTGAAATCACAACCAGGTTCGTATGAACTTTGGTATCTCCGTGGAGTTGCACTAGATAAATGTAATCGACATGAAGATGCCGTTGAGTCCTACGATAATGCTTTAGCTCTAAATCCAGAATTTTACGAAATTTGGATCGACCGAGGCGTACTTCAAGCGAGTCTAGGAGAATGGCGTGAAGCTATCGCATCATGGGACAAAGCTCTTGACATTAACCCGAATATATACCTGGCTTGGTTTAACAAAGCGATTGCGTGGGAACAACTTGGAGAACGCTCTCAAGCAATTGCATGTTACGACCAAACGGTTGATAGGGAACCAAATTTATTCGCGGCTTGGTACAATCGAGGCTTACTGTTAGCTGAAGCGCAAAAATACGAAGATGCGATTTTATCGTTTGACTTCGCAATTCAAATTCAACCAGACAGTGCTGAAGCTTGGATCGCACGGGCGAATAGTACTGGCAAATCTCCTTCGTTCGATTATTATCTCAGTTCGCACAGTACACTTGCAAACCAAAATCCAATCTTAAACGCGCGTGGTGATGATGGAAAGCTAGCAACTTACACGGTCGCTGTTAATTATCTTAACAAAGATAGTTATCCTGAAGTTTGGGGTAAATTACACCTTGCCCTTGGAAATGCTTACTATGATAGAGGTAAGCGCTACACTTACATTTCCGATGATTGGTCGCAAGCTATTCACGCTTATAATCAAGGATTATCAGCTGCTACTCCAGAACAATTTCTTGAACTGCACTTAGAAGTTGCACAAAATATTGTCAAAGTTTTATTAGGTTTTGGTGATACTAATCAAGCGCAGCAATTTCAGACTTATGCGACATCGTTATTATCAAATGCGTTAAACGACTCAAAGCGTTCGGATGAAAGTAAAAAAGTATTAGCATTACAGTTTGCAGGTTTAGGACAACTTGCTGTCGATATTGCCGTCCAATGTGGTGAATTAGTTCATGCTTTGGAGCTTGCCGAGTTTGGTAAAAATGCTTGTTTGAATTGGTTACAATTTGGTTTTACTAACAACTTTTATTCTCCAAGTTATAATTCGATTCAAAACTTAGTAAATTCAACAACAGCCATTGTATACTGGCACATCAGTCCTTCTGGTTTACGTAGCTTTATCATCAAAGCCAAACACCCAGAACCAATACTTGTATTTACACCAATGTTGAATATTGGTGACATGAACGAAATTCCCATACCTGAAGTAGTTGAAAATTTAACAGCATTTGAAAACTGGTCTAACGAATGGGAACAGCAATATCAATACTATTGTTCTGCTCAAGATTTTGAGGGAAGCTCTTGGCTGCACGATATGGAAACACGGCTGCTCAAACTTCGTGATATTCTGAGTATTGGCGCCATTGAGCAAGAACTCGAAGGTATTACAAAATTAATATTAATACCTCATCGCGATTTATTTAGATACCCACTTCATGCACTATTTACTCTACCAAGCATAAAAACAATCACATATGTGAGTAATGCTGAATTGGGGCTAGCGCAGCAAAATCAAGCCAAGCAACCTCTTGATACACAATCATTATTAACTGTTGAAGCACCAACTACTAACAATTATCCCTTAATACAATCAGTAAAATTAGAAACAGAAGGAATAACTAATTTATTCGATAAATTTAAAAGAATTCAGGCAGAAAAAGCCACAAAAGAAGAAGTATTACAAGAATTAAAAAATCATCGTATTCTGCATTTTGTTGGTTATATTACTGACCAACCTAACAATCCAACAGAATCGGAATTTTTATTAGCCGAAGCAGATAAAATTTTATTGTCAGAAATTAATTCGCGAATTCTCTCAAATTATTCTTTAATTACGCTTTCGGGTGCTGATACAGCAATCATCGCACAAACAATCAATACCGAATATGTAGGTATAGTCAGTACGTTACTTAAAGCGGGTGTTAACCATGTAGTAACATCACAATGGATGGTTGAGAGAAACGCTAATGCTTTAGTCATGATTGAGTTTTACCATCAGCTAAAGCAAGGAAAATCTCCTGCTACAGCATTAAACGAAGCAACCGCATGGCTGAAAGAATTAACCGTAGGTGAGTTAAAGAAATGGTACGAAGATTTACTCCGAAAATCGCCTCTTGGAGGAATAAGAATACAGGCGCCAATTGCCGAACAACTACACAGTTTTAGCAACTTTGGCGCCAACCAAAAGCTTTACAACCATCCTTACTATTGGGCAGCGTTTAAAGTTAGTGGTAATCTAGATTAATTGTAGAGTGGGCACTTAATCGTATGGTGGGCAGTGCCCACCCTAGTTCGTTATAATATTTGTGGTTAAATCGAGAATAATATCAAGGCGGAAATTATCAACTAATTCCTTTAAACCTTGAATCAAATGAGTTTCATTGGCTGGAATTTGGTCAATTAGCACATGATTCTATTACACAGTCACTATGCCTAGGTTAACTTGCTCAAAGATTACACGTCAGCACTTATATGCCCAATGATGGATTTTAATAAGGGATTTTAGTAATCAATGATATATATAAGCCAATCACAAGTAATATAAATATAAAAGTATATTTGATATCAAAGCTCTCAACGATACAAAAATAGCGTTTAGATTAAAGTCGCTTTACAAATAGTATTAATCAATAAGAATTTGTTTAAACTATATCAATAAATAATTCGATATATTAAGCGAATACTAACAGTTGTTTCATGTTGTCCAACAATACCGGACGTTTTAAAATCAATTGTGTATCCTAGGAAAAATCAGTTGATTATTGGAAGGGAGGTAAAAATGACTCCGAATATTATGCGTCAGTTTTGGTCGATTATCGAAAGCGCTCATAGTAAAACGCTTTTGCAAATGGATGATGCAAGCTTGGTACAGTGGTTAGTTCGACAGACCAAGATGCAAGCATCCCTTGATTACAGCGAAACCGCTTTTTTAAACGATTACATCCAATCACGGTTAGCTCTAATTCGTGATTTAGCGAACGAACGATTGTACAGTTAGTTGTACAGTTAGTTGTACATTTAATAATCAATACAAGAAATTAGTAATTATGAGGTAAATATCCTTCAACTAGGCAGTCAGTACCGACAAAACGCATCTCGACACGTTCCAAAGAAAGTGCTTCTGTCATTGTGTTAAAGCCTAAATCTCCGACAGGAGTTGGGGCAGTAGTACCACCAATAATTTTAGGAGCGATAAAAGCTAGAACTTTCTGTACGGCGCCATTTTTAATTGCACTTGCTGCTAATGTTCCTCCACACTCCCACAAAACATTGCAGAAACCGCGCTCGTAAAAATATGACATTGCTTTATCGGGTGTAAGTAAATCCATTTCGACGACTTCTACCCCTCGACGACGCAAAAAAGCCTGAAAATCGGGGTTTGCTCCAGTACTCGTCAGTACCAAAGTTGGAGCTGCCTCGGTTTGCCACAGGTGAGCTTCTACAGGTAAATCAAGACTACGACTCATTATTACTCGTAAAGGATTACGGGCGCCACTGTTATGCGTCGTCAAATAAGGATTATCTTTTCTAACAGTATTTCCACCAATAACAACTGCATCAGAAGCGACTCTAACTTGATAAACTGCGTTACGCGAATCTTGACTTGTCACCCAAGCACTGTGACCAGTTGTCGTGGCAATTTTACCATCTAAAGTCATGGCATATTTCAAAATACCCAGTGGGCGCCGATGTAATATCCTATGTATAAATCCTTCATTCAACTTTTGACAAGCAGCTTCCTCAACTCCTACTATTACCTCAATACCCGCATCACGCAGTTTGGCAATACCACCACCAGCAACCAAAGGGTTAGGGTCAACCATGCCAACAACAACCTTTGCAACACCAGCTTTAACTAAAGCGGATGAACATGGTGGAGTGCGGCCGAAGTGGTTACAAGGTTCGAGGCTAACATAAATTGTGGCGCCACGTGCATTTTCTCCAGCTTCTCGGAGTGCAAACACTTCCGCATGTTGTTCACCAGCTTTCGGATGAAACCCTTCTCCAATTATTTTTCCATCCTTAACAATAACTGCTCCCACCATCGGATTTGGCGAAGTGCATCCTAACGCGCGACGAGCAAGTTCCAAGCATCGCTGCATCATGCGCGCGTCAACTTCTGTTCCCATCGACTTAGGCAAGTAATCCATAACTTAATAACAGCGATTATATATACAAGAATCCCGATTTCTGAACGAAACCGGGATTCTTATTTCTCACTCTTTAATTAAACTACGAGTTTTAATACGATTTTTAAAACTCAGTTATCACCACACTCCGCCCTTTGATAGATGTTAAAAAACTAGTTCTGTTCAGCAAGCTTTAGCTTTTGCCACCAGCGGTTCAAAGGATAATATACCACAGGCGCCCAAAGGCTACTAAGAATAGCAGAAGCAAGAGCGACGCGCTGAAAATATGCCCAGATAAAAGTAGGGTTACGATCACCGCTCAAAACTAACTGTGACGCAAAGACAGCTTCACTCAAAACTGCCATTACAAACACAATCAAGGCAATCGATATAAAGTCCTCCTGAATAAACCGCTGCTTCTGCATTCCTCCAGTCAATAGTCCCACTAAACCCAGTGGTAAAGCGTGAGTTGGTTCGGAATTTGTCATGGCATCTTGAAGAAGCCCTAAAATAATACCAGCGAAGGCACCTTGCCAAGCATTACGCTTCACACTCCAAGTAACTACCCAAATTAGCAGCCAATTTGGCGCAATTCCTAGTAACTCCATGCCGGGTAAGCGGTTAGGTAGCAACATCAGACATAAGAGTACGGTTGAGAGCATCAACGAGTAATCAACAATTTGACGTGCCCGAGGTGTCCAACTGGCAACAGGTTTAATATTAAGTTTAAAAAATTGTAGTTTTGGTTTTGGTTTTGATTTAGGCTGTGATGATTGACGCACAGCCTTTTTTCTCTTTTGGGGTTTGGGTGAGTAAGACCTAGTGCGACGCTTAGAACCCCATGAAAATAGCTTCATATGAGCTTATATAATGCGTATGGAATGTGGTTGGGTTAGTTTGGCTTTGCGGCTTGTGGCTGCTTTTCAGATTTTTGCTCTGACTTTTGCTCTGATTGTGGCCTAGTTGCGTTTATTGGTTGCTGTGATTGAGCATCAGGTTTAGGATAAATTTCCACCCAATCAAGCGAACGAATTGGAGGGAAAAGCTCGATTTTGGCGATTGATGCGGGTAGTCGTTTTAAATCTAAAGATTTAATTCGACCAACGGCAACTCCAGCAGGAAATTTTTGGCTATAGGTTGATGTTGCGATTAAATCACCGACTTTTACGTTGGGGACTTTTTCGTAAAACTCTAGTACAGCTTCACTAGAACCGTCACCTCGCAGTACACCTTTGGCACCAGTACGACTAACGGTTACACCAACTTGACTTTTGAGGTCGCTAACTAACAGCACGCGGCTAGAGTTTGAAGTTACTGTTTCGACAAGCCCAATTAAACCACCTTCCGCGCGAACAACGGAACCAACTTCAACGCCATTGGAACTGCCACGGTTGAGAGTAACTTGCTGCCACCAATTATCAGCACTGCGCCCAATTACGCGACCCACAGCTAAAGGTTTCACACCTTTGTTTTGTTCGTTATAGTTAAGAATTTGCTTAAGCTTCAAATTCTGACTTTGTAGCTCAACGATTTGAGTTTGCAGTTCGAGTATTTGAGCGTCGCGCAACCTTTCTTCCTTAGTTGATCCGGAACTAATCATTTCTAAGGGACGAGTAAAACCTTGATAAATCTCAAGTAATAGCGAACCTTGAGTTTGTCGCAGTACTAAGACGCTACCAACTGCTAAACCGAGTAAGCCGATTTGTAACCCTCTGCGCTCCCACCACCGTGCTGTAAACATACGTACCTTTTTATATAGCTATAAATAATAGGGATATTGGATTCTACCTAGAATCCAATAACACTTGCTGCATTCTGGTTTACATATTCCGTGAACGGGCACTAAATACCCGCTCGTGCTGCTTAAAGTTCTCCAATACACGACCAGTACCAAGAACTACACAACATAATGGGTCGCTAGCTATGTGCGTAACAATACCCGTTTCATGACTAATTAAAGTATCGATGCCCTTGAGCAACGCACCGCCACCTGCTAACATAATACCTCTGTCGATGATATCTGCCGCAAGTTCCGGAGGTGTGCGCTCTAAAGTCCGCTTCACGGCTTCGATAATCACACTCAAAGGTTCTGACATGCTTTCCCGTATTTCTGGCCCTTTGATGGTGACAGTACGCGGTAATCCTGAAAGCAAGTGTAAACCGCGAACTTCCATGATGGCTTCTTCGTCATCAGATGTAGGATAAGCCGAACCGATACGAATTTTTATATCTTCAGCAGTACGTTCACCAATTACCAAATTATGAACTTTTTTCATATATTGGATAATTGACTCGGTTAATTCATCTCCTGCGATACGTACCGATTCGCTGAGTACTGTACCTTGAAGACTCAATACTGCTACTTCTGTGGTACCCCCACCAATATCGATAATCATATTACCCGTTGGGTCAGCAACAGGTAATCCGGCGCCAATCGCAGCGGCAACTGGTTCATCAATCAGGTAAACTTCTCTGGCGCCAGCTTGAGCGGCAGCATCCATAACAGCCCGTCGTTCAACACCAGTGACACCGCTTGGGATACCGATAACAATTCTTGGCAGTACTAATGACTTGCCTTCGTTGACGCGCTGGATAAAGCTTTTTAACATTAGCTCGGCGGTATCAAAGTCAGCAATTACACCGTCGCGCAAGGGGCGGAGGGCAATCACATTACCTGGAGTCCGACCGAGCATTTTTTTTGCATCTTCTCCTACCGCCAGTGCTACCTTTTCGTTTTGATCGATGGCAACTACCGAAGGTTCTTGGAGAACGATACCTTTACCAGATACGTAAACGAGGGTGTTGGCAGTACCCAGATCGATACCCATATCCCGCGATAAGGAAAACTTCTTAAAAAGACCCACGCGCTTCTACGCCCCCTATTTGCGTTACTTTTGACTACGACCGAAAGAGTGAATCGTGCTGGATTCTATTACTTTTTTTATCCTGAGTCTAGTAAAGCAGACTATTTTTTATAGAACTTTTGGTAATCTTTACTATCTTTCGGATCGCTACTCTGTTTTATTCTATGGCTATGTCAGTATATCCGTAAGGATTTATGAAGCCTTAGAAGTAATTTTTACCAAATTTTCTGCTTTTAGAGATTAGCTTTTTATTTAACACAGTTTTTACATAGTGACAATTCGCTATTATACAAGTAATATTGTAAGGTACACCTGTACTGAAAAGCGAAAGTAGATTATGAGTATAAATTCTATCACTCTCATCGGTCGTGTTGGCACTGATCCAGAACTTAATTATTACGATTCGGGAAGTGTAAAGTGTAAATTGACACTTGCCGTCAATCGACGCACGCGCGATGCGGAACATACTGATTGGTTCAACTTGGAACTATGGGGTAAAACCGCAGAAGTTGCCAAAAATTATGTTACGAAGGGAAAGCAAATAGGGGTCAAAGGGTCATTAAAGTTCAATTCTTGGCTTGATAGTAAAACAGGCACCAATCGTTCGACACCTGTTATTTCGGTAGAACAACTCGAATTACTCGGTTCCAAGCGCGATACCGATAATTCTGGAGATGATTATCCTGAAAACTTCCAGTAGCACATAAAAACCGTAAGGTGCGTGACGCTATTAAATGCTAGCTTCGTTTAAAAATTGTTGTAGCGTCACGCACCCTACTAGTAACTAATTTGTAAAGTTACTGAAGCGTCTACTTTCTGTTCACCACCTACAACAGGTGTAGAACTTGGAACTGCTGGACGAGCTGCTAAACGCGCATCACCAAATTCCCTGTACACAGGTACGGGAGGATTGGCATTATTAACTTGTACACTAACTACTTCTTTGGCTTTTAAACCGAGAGTTGTTAGTACAGCATTTGCTTGTTGCTGTGCGTCTTGAGTTGCTTTTTGTAAAGCTAGCTTTTGTGCCTGTGAAATTGCTTCATCACTCGCTACAAAACTAATTCCATCAATACGTGTGGCGCCTGCTTTAACTACATCATCAAGTAAATTACCTGTTTTTTCAGTAGAAACACGGAAGGTGACGGTGTTTGTTGCACTGTAACCAGTTATTTTCTGCACATTATTTGCGTAGCTGTAAACTGGATTAAGGTTAATGCCAGTTGTTTGTAAATTTTCAACACCGGGACGTGATTTAATTAATGTTACTACTGCGTTTGAACGCCGTGCGGCTTCTTGTTGCACTTCCTGAACGTTCTTACCCTGAACTTCAACACCAACGTTAACTTGTGAGAGAGTCGTTGGTATTGACTCTACACCACGTCCACTTACTGTTAAAGTACGTAGCATCCTTTCCTTTTCTTGAGCCAAACTTGGTTGGGCAAAATAAACACATAATAACAAAGCTATAGGTAATGCTTTCCAAAACTTGTCTATCCAAAAGTTACCTGTATTGTTAATCCGCTTTGGACTTAGTACAACTGATTGGTTGATTATTTCACTCACTATTTTCACTCCTCGTATAGATAAAATTTAACACAAAGAAACACGTTTAATATAATAGTAGGTGCGTGACACCAACATTAACTGTGCTTCGTTTCAAAATTGTTAATTGTGTCACGCACCCTACGATAAAATTTGCATCCGAAATATATAGGAATACTGTGCAAATGAATAAAAACGATTCTATCCAAAAGCTATGATTTTTATTCTCTATTCGATGCAATCTTGTTAAGTTAGTGAAGCACCTTTCTGATGTTTTTACTTTGACATACTATGCTTTTTAACTGGGATATGGTTACGTTTTTTGAAACTAAAAATTTTATACTATTTTTCTACTATCTAAACTCTAGAGTAATTTTAAGTAAGCGTTCAGTCGGCGCCTGTAGTTACGCGCGCTTCTTGGGTTAGGATTAAATCAGACATAGATTTATTGATAATTTTTAGTATTAATTTCTCGTGAACTACAATTAGTCTTCAGGGACTTGATAAAGTAGAGTGATGATTTCCACTATACGAGCAATGCAGTTAGACTAATGACAATTCCATTTCATCAGTTACATTTACTTGCATCAGCAACTGAAACGTTTGATAGTTCTTATGTATTAGCAGCAGTGCTGTTGAGTTTGGTGGTGATTTACTTCGCAAGCAAATTAGGCGGAGAAATATCGAACCGCTTTGGTTTACCACCTGTTTTAGGAGAATTAGTAGGTGGTGTGGTTGTTGGTGTTTCAGTCTCACATCTTTTGGTATTTGGTGATGAGGCTGCATCCAGTTCTTTAATAATGCGCTTTCTGAGTATCTCGAATGGTTTGAGTCCAGAAGCCGTTTCGGGCGTGTTTCATGCACAGTCAGAAGTAATATCAGTTTTGGCAGAATTAGGTGTTATTATACTGCTGTTTGAAATTGGCTTGGAGTCGAATTTAAAAGACTTGCTGTCTGTTGGAATTCAAGCAACGGTTGTAGCTTGTGTTGGGGTAGCTGTTCCTTTTGCAGTTGGTACTGCTGGGCTAATGATAATATTTGGTGTTTCGGCTATACCTGCTATTTTTGCAGGGGCGGCATTAACGGCAACAAGTATTGGTATTACATCCAGGGTTTTATCCGAATTAGGGCGCCTTAATTCCAAGGAAGGGCAAATAATTTTAGGGGCTGCTGTAATTGACGATGTGCTTGGTATTATTGTTCTCGCTGTTGTTGCTAGCCTTGCGAAAGATGGCGCCGTTGATGTTGGCAAAGTCGTCTACTTGATTTTTAGTGCTGCTGGCTTTTTGGTAGGCGCCATTGCACTAGGTAATTTCTTCAACAAATCGTTTGTTGCGATTGTTAATAAACTAAAAACCCGTGGTGAGCTGATATTGCCTGCCTTTATTTTCGCTTTCGTTATGGCATATTTTGCCGCAACAATTCAGCTAGAAGCGATTTTAGGTTCGTTTGCAGCAGGTTTAGTGCTTGAAGAAACTGATAAACGCAAAGAGTTGCAGCAGCAAATAATCCCTGTTGCTGATATGCTTGTACCTATTTTCTTTGTGACAGTAGGCGCCAGAACTGACTTAAGCGTTCTCAACCCCGCTCTTCCCAGTAACCGAGAAGGGTTGATAATGGCAATATTTCTAGTAACGGTAGCAATTATTGGTAAACTTGTTACGGGTTTGAGTGTATTTGGACAAGAAAAAATTAACCGCTTGGCTATTGGTGTGGGTATGATACCACGTGGAGAAGTTGGATTAGTATTTTTGGGTATTGGCTCAAGCACAGGAATTCTTACAAAGCCGTTAGAAGCAGCCATTATTGTAATGGTGATACTAACAACCTTCTTAGCACCACCATTCTTGCGGCTTGTATTCCCAGATCCTGAACCAGCAGCTTTAAGTAACACTCCAGAAGAATCTGGTACATAAAAATCGTAGAACTGTGGGTTGGGTTCCGTTCCTCCACCCAACCTACAATTAAGTCCAATTTTTTAATAAAATTTATTTTTAGAGAAAGTAATTTACATTATACCGTGGCTATACGGAGCATAGTATGATAGCATATGACGCTACTAGCTGCATCTTCCCAGTAAAAAACCGTAATTTCAAGGTCACGAAATGCGGGGTATGGAGATTTTAAGCTATTGTTGCCGTAAATTACTGATGTTCAATTAGTAATAAGGTAGTAAAAAATGCTAAATTCTCCGTGCGTTGACTGCATAAGGATTTGCCAATGCTGTCTTCAGATTGCACTACTCCCAGGAACTTTTTTGGTAGAGAAAACACTGTGAAACTACATTGGTTATTATCAGGCACTTTTATAACATCGTTTTTAGTGCTACCGTCTGCTCGTGCAGAGAGTCTAGCTTCAGTAACGTTTAGTCAGGATAATAAACTACAATTACAACAAATTGCACAAGCTGCAACGCAAATCGAAAGTATTCGACTTACGGGTGATGGTTTCTTTATTCGTACTAGCGGTGGAAACCCTTCGATTCGTACCGAGCGTAGTCGTGATAAAAAAACTATTAATATAGATATCGCAACTGCATCGCTATCACCTTCTTTGGCGCCAGAGATGATGGTAAATCGTTTTGGCGTTAGTCGAGTTGTCTTATCACAGCTTGAAGGTAATACTCCTACTGTCAGGATGTCTTTACAAGTTGAAGCAGACAGTTTTGATTGGCGAGTACTCAAAAGTGGTACTAATTTAATTGCCTTACCTAACCGTTTTAGTGCTGACGCCTCTAGTAGTTCTAATAGTTCTAGTAGTGGAAATAATAACCCGACATCAACAGAGGCGCCATTTCCGGGTATTCCTGCAACTAGCAAAACTGATAGTAACGCAAAAGCCACAATTCAATCAATTGAACTTGCAGGTGGCGGAACGCAATTAGTTGTTCGCGCAGACCAAAATTTTACTGCTACAAGTGGTTGGGACAGGTCTACTGGCATGTTTCGCATCACAATACCCAACGCGCGTCTCACTTCAAACGTTCGTGGACCAATACTTGATACTAGTAGCCCGATTCTCAGGGTTCGGTTAACCGAACAAAAAGATTCTTCGAGCGTGGTAATTATGGTACAACCTGCTATTGGAGTGCAAATTGGTCAGCTCAATCAGATTACTGGGCAGTTTTTGGCGCTTGAATTACGGCGCAATAGACCCATAACCCCACCCTTGACATTGCCTCCACTACCTCAAATAGGTACATCGGGACCTATCGGTAATCCGCAAATTCCACCAAGAAGTGTACCAGGACGACGCAATGATGGGCGCCTAGTAGTGATTATTGATCCGGGACATGGTGGAAAAGACTCAGGTGCCCTAGGTATTGGCGGATCAATGGAAAAAGATGTAATTTTGCCGATAGGAATTAGAGTGGCGCAGATTCTTCAGCAGAACGGGGTACAGGCTGTAATGACGCGCAATTCAGATTATTTTGTAACTTTACAAGGTCGCGTTGATATGGCGCAGCAAATCAACGCTGATGTATTTGTAAGCATCCACGCAAATTCGGCTGGTGAAAGTCGTCCGGATGTAAATGGATTGGAAACGTATTATTACGACAGTGGTCTAGAACTTGCTCGCATAGTTCACAGTACCATACTTCAGAGTCTCTCAGTACGAGACAGAGGAGTACGACGAGCTAGATTTTTTGTCCTAAGAAAAAGTTCCATGCCCTCAATTTTAGTCGAAACCGGTTTTATGACAGGTCAACAGGACGTATCAAGACTCGTTACACCACAGTACCAAGCTCAAATGGCCGATGCTATTGCGCGCGGTGTTCTGCAATATCTCCGACAAGTTCGATAGCACTAAATAAATTCATATGTTTAAACCGAACACCAAGTATTTTGCAGTGCGATTACAACTAATAGCTATAAACACTCCTTGCCGTATCGTTGTGATTGATTTTTAGCAGCTAGTTGGAATACAAGGGCATATTCATCAATGACGCTTGTACCAAGAACAAATTGCTAGTGATCAACGACTAGATAAACAAGATTGATATTTTTAGGTGTGCATTGATTTGTAACAATCGTTACTCTTGCCCTATTCCTCTCTACTTCCATCAATTTAGGATTTTTTTAATGTTTGGGTTGACACTACGAATCAAAAGTGGATAAATTGTTTCAAAAAATACAATTTTTATCTTGAGCTGTCTACTATAGGCAGTCTACTAAACGTAGGTCGAACAAACCCGAAAGGGTGGCTTCACTCAAAATCTAAAATTGCGCGTGTCGTGTGTTACAACCTAGGATTGACACTCGTCATTAATTTAGGTTATCTGATTGTTGGCGTAATCGTAACGCCTTAAATGCCAATTTTAGATATCATTACGTATTTAAAATGGTTTTCGCGCTTACTCTCGGTGTGGTGCCGACAGTTACGGTAGCAATACAAGCAAAAAAATGACTCACTATTATTGAGTGAGGGCAACCTACGAGCGCGCTTTGAAGAACAAACTCGTTCTTTGCAGGTTGGGCGTTGAAGCAGTTTGAATAACTGCTTCTCGTTGGGTGACGGTGTGAGGAATAGCCGACACTTCGTTCTTGACGCTTCGGCGTTGCATCAATGGATTCAGGAGAAAACACTGTGAGATTACACTGGTTACTACCCAGCACCATTTTTACTGTCTTCATACTTTCGTCGCCCGCCCATGCAGCCAAACTCAACTCTTGGCGGTTTGATACCAATCAAAACCGATTGGAAATTATCACTGACGGTGCTGTGCAGCCAAAAGCACAGCTAATTTTTAATCCTACCCGAGTAGTTATTGATTTACCGGGAACGCGATTTGGGCGCCCCCAACTCACGCAATCGGTAGGCGGTGCAATACGGTCACTTCGTATCGGACAATTCGATGAAGATACCGCCCGTCTTGTTGTTGAACTAGCTCCTGGTTATACTCTAGACCCAGCTCAAGTCAAATTTGTTGGGGTCAGCCCTAGTCGTTGGACAGTGCAGCTACCAAAACCCGAACGTGAACAAGTTGGAGAAGAGTCGAATACGAATAATGTTTACAATGTCGTCACAACTCCCCCCAGCAGTTCGAGTAACTCGAATAATAACTCGAATAATAACTCGAATGTTAGCCGCCCACCGATTCAGTCAACTGTTGTTGCGACTTCATCGAGTGCGACTACAGTCGAAAATGTTCAAGTCACAGGGGATGGTTTCTTTGTTCGCACTAGTGGAACTGGGAATCCGCAGTTGAGAGTGATTCGCAGTCTCGATAGACGCTCGGTAGATATAGATATTAGCGGTGCGACTATTTCACCTCAAGCGCAACGCGACCTTATAGTCAATAAACATGGTGTCAACCGAGTTTTATTATCTCAGGTAAATTCTGGAACTCCCACTGTTAGGATGCAGCTACAAGTAGATAAAGACAGTCCTAATTGGAATGCTTCTAGAAGCGGTCTTAATGGTTTAATAGTAATTCCAGGTACTCCAGTCGTTCGACTTCCAAGTTCAAGTAACCTTCCAAATAACTCTAGTCCAGATAACAACCGGCCTTCTTCAAATAGCCCTATTATTAGTAACGCGCTTGCAACAATTCAATCGGTTGAATTAAACGCTACAGGCACACAGTTAATTATTCGCGGTGACCAGCGTTTGACGGGGAGTGGTGGATGGGATACGTCTACAGGGCAGTTCCGCATTACAATTCCCAATGCCAAATTAACTAAAGGTGTTACAGGACCTAATTTCGGCACCAACAGTCCAGTATTGAAAATTCGTTTACAGCAACAAGATCCAAGTACCGTTGCTATTTTGATACAACCTGCTGCAGGAGTGCAAGTTGGTCAAATCAATCAACTTAGCGGTCAGTTACTTTCACTCGAACTTTCTCGTGGACGTGTTGCCATAAACCCACCTATAAACCCAAATCCGCCAATTCGACCAGGTATTCCTCCCGTTCTTTTGCCACCTTTACCGCGCCCCGACCCAAAACCGTTACCACCAAATGGAGGACCAATAGTTAGTCCACCACCTGTAACTCAACCACCTACAAATCCTCGCCAAACCCCTAAAAATAAAATTATTGTGGTTGTTGACCCTGGACATGGAGGCAAAGATTCTGGCGCCCCAGGTCTTCGTGGGTTGCTGGAGAAAGACGTAATTTTACCTATTGGCTTACGGCTAGCGTCAATTCTGGAAAAAAATGGTATCCAAGTCGTAATGACTCGTAATCGCGATTATTTTGTTGACTTAAAACCACGGGTAGATTTAGCAGAACAGGTTAGAGCCGACTTATTCGTTAGTATCCACGCCAACTCGATTGATGGGCGCCCCGATGTCAACGGTTTGGAAGTATATTATTACGACAGTGGTTATCGTCTGGCTGAAACTGTTCGTCGAAGCATTCTCCAGAATATTTCTACCATCAAAGACCGAGGCACCCGTAAAGCCAGATTTTACGTTTTAAGAAAAAGCTCAATGCCTTCAATTCTTGTAGAAACAGGCTATATGACAGGAGTTGAGGATAATCCTCGTCTTGGCACCACAGAATACCAAAACCGGATGGCAGAAGCTATTGCGCGCGGTGTTCTTAACTATCTGGGAAGGTAAGAAGGTAGGGTGCGTGACGCCATAACAATCGTAAAGTGAAACTAACGAACTAGTAGCGTCACGCACCTTACGAGTTAGGAGTCTTTTGCCTTTTTACTTTTTACTTTTCCCTTTCTCCTTCCCTATTTGTAATCAAAAATCTTGGCGAATGTTTGTGAAATTGCTATAGATACTGTATCTTTAATCGAAAAACAAATATTTTAATTAACTAACCAGCTGTGTTTCTATCCTCAATTTTTGAAACCAACCTTTACTCCGTATCCGATAAACAACCTCAACGCGCGCCAATTGGGGTATTCGATAGTGGTGTAGGGGGCTTAACCGTATTACGCGAACTTTACCGCCAGTTGCCATCCGAGTCAATTATTTACTTCGGTGATACGGCTCGTTTACCTTACGGCATTCGCTCACAAACTGAAATTATTCAGTTCAACCGTGAAATTTTAACTTGGATGCAAAACCAAGGTGTTAAAATGGCTGTAATGGCTTGTAATACAAGCTCCGCTCTCGCCCTTGAAACTGTACGCGAAGAATTCAACTTTCCCGTTATCGGCGTTATTCTTCCAGGCGCCAAAGCCGCAGTACAATACGGCAAGCGAATTGGTGTAATCGCAACTCCAGCCACAGCCAAAAGCAACGCCTACAAAAATGCTATTCTAGAAATTGAGCCGAACCAAAAAGTATGGCAAGTAAGCTGTCCTGAGTTTGTCCCCCTAATCGAACAAAACCGTATTCATGACCCCTACACTATTGAGGTTGCAAGTTCATACCTCGAACCGCTAATTCAACAGCAAATTGATACCCTCGTCTACGGCTGCACTCACTATCCCCACCTGTCTCCAATTTTACGTTCTCTGCTACCAAGTACAGTAAACCTAGTTGACCCAGCAGTTTACGTGGCGGCTGCCGTTGCTACTGAACTTGATATACTTAATTTGCGGAATAATTTCCCACCAATGCCAACTCGGTTTGTTGTCAGTGGTTGCTCACAAACATTTGCCCAAACATCAATTAACTGGCTTGGTTGTACTCCCACTGTTGAAGTTGTAAACTTTGCTAATACCCCTGAATTATTACGCTTTCCTTCAGATTTAATTGGATAGCTTAGTTCTTAGTCACAATTAAATAGTTGTTAGCGTCAAAACTAACAACTATTGTCACCAATATGCTACTATATATTCGCACGCTTTAAAGATCATCAACAGCAGAAGCTTTGCTGCCAGTGCGTTTAGCTAACGCTAATAATAGATATACAGTAAACAGATATCCGGAAGCTAAAATAAAAATCATCATGGTCGTTCTCACATAAACTATTCTTTGTCAGTACCTTTTGTTGTAAATTGAACACTCTACTTTGCCATAGCAAAATAATGACCGCACGAGTGTTGGTTCTCACGACCGTTGCAAACATACCTATACTAAAAATTATTAGTATAGCTATGCTTTAAGCCTACTTCTTTGTTTTTGTCTTATAGTTATTTATACTTACAGACTCACTGCCGCTATTAACGTTATTCGAGGCTTTGAAAGCTACAAAAAACGACATTTAAACAGTCTTTTCAAGTCTGCAAAATGTTTTACCGCCTTTTATTAAAGGCTTATTTATTTCTTCGCCGAAATTGTTAACAATTCCAGGAATCAAACTACGCCAACCTACCGCCGAACCACTGAAATCGCTTCAAAACAGCTTCCTTAGTTCAACTCACGGTGCATATTAACTCACGACTCTCGACTGGTAAATCACTTGTGGTAATTTACCCACTTGAGGTGAATAACAAAAAAGTTTCAAGTCCCTTAATTTTAGCGTAACACAACCACCGGGACTTTTTGCGCTAAATCACTGGTTATTTCAAAAAATTCTTTGTAATCAAACAAATAACTTTTTCTGCTGTGTGATTTTTTGTGTATAAATATTTTTTAAAAGTAAGTAAATATACTTTTGTTGCACCCCACCCTTAATCCAGCAAATACTATACCAATATCAATGATTATGCTTGATGACTAACAAAATAGTAGTATCTTATTTTACTAAAAGTTATTTTTTTTACGGTGTATGAAGCAGGGTGATGGGACAAGACAGAAGGTGTTTGGAGTTTATCGTTGTAGGAGTTAATACTAACGATTATCTGAGATTAGCTTTGCAGTCTACCTACGTTATCTTAAAATGAGTATAGAATATGTAAACTTTCGTAACTTAAGCCAGAGTCCGCCCATCCATGACCCCAGCAACCTCCCTTTTTACTCCTGTGGAAGCAGACCTGCGACTACTAGCAGATAATCTGATACAGTTAGTTGGAACAGACCACCCCATCCTCTATGCGGCGGCAAAACACCTATTTGGAGCTGGGGGAAAGCGTATCAGACCAGCAATAGTTCTGCTGATATCGCGAGCGACCATGTTGCAATCCGATATTACAACTCGTCATCGGCGCCTTGCTGAGATTACAGAAATGATTCACACGGCGAGTTTAGTACATGACGACGTGGTTGATGAATCTGATTATAGACGTGGTGTTCCAACAATACATAGTTTGTTTGGAAACCGTGTTGCTGTACTAGCAGGGGACTTCTTCTTTGCCCAGTCTTCCTGGCACTTAGCAAACCTAGACAATTTAGAAGTTGTAAAACTTTTATCACAAGTATTGATGGATTTCGCAGTTGGAGAAATTCAACAAGGGCTAAATCGTTTTGATGCGAGTATCACAATAGATACTTATCTTCAAAAAAATTATTATAAAACCGCAACATTATTTGCTAATAGTGCCAAAGCTGCTGGAGTTTTAAGCGAGGTTTCCGCTGAAACCGCAGAGCATCTGTACTGTTATGGACGTGATATTGGTTTGGCGTTCCAGATAGTAGACGATATTTTAGACTTTACTAGCTCACAAGAAGCGTTAGGCAAACCCGTCGGCTCCGATTTGAAAACCGGCACCTTAACGGCACCTGTATTGTATGCATTAGAAGAGAAGCCAGCATTGTTTATGTTAATTGAACGCGAGTTCGCTCAATCGGGTGACTTAGAGCAAGCATTGGCGTTAATTTCTGATAGTCAAGGTATCGCGAGAGCTAGGGAACTGGCGGCACATCACGCCAAGTCAGCCTCTGAGCATCTGATTGATTTACCATATTCAGAGTCTCGTCAAGCTTTGATAAATATGACTGATTTTGCCCTGAGTCGTTTGTATTAAATTTGTCGGCGCGTTAACTATGAGATCGAAAAGCTAAGGAATAAAGGCATTCAGTAAGGTTTTACTGGATGAATATGCCCTTAGCTTTTGAAATAGTTACAGCAATTTTCCACAATTACCCGTGTTACAAGTTAAGCTGATATCTGGTAGTTTTTAAGCGATATCAGGAGGCACTACCTTGTTTCGGTGTGTACGATAAGTTTGTTCGATTCTGGCTTGTAGCTCAGAACGTTGGATTTCGATTGTATCACCACTCACGCCAGAAGTTTCAAAAAAAACTATACTATCTACGGGTTCTAATGCCGTGAGTTGAAACAACAGATGTATAACGAGTTCAAGCTTGACGTTTACAACCGGGTGTGATGGGGTGCCAATACTGTTTGAGGCATCCTGTAATGTTGGGTAAGCATAAATTACCCGTTTTTCGATTTCTGGATTAGTACGATTGCTCAATGTAGTTACAACCCAGCGAGAGTCCATACCTTGAAGGATATAGTACTGTTGATGGGCCAATATAAGAGCAACTGCCTGCAAAGCAGGAGCGATTGCTGTAATCAGTTGTGGTGTTATACCATCTTGGGGTGCGTTTTCTTTCAGCAATTGAATTTGTGCTTCTAAATCCATAAAATACCTGCGCTTGTCTTGGTAATCGGTTTTGGAGGCTTGAGTGTGATTTGAGTACAAAAGCATTAATATTTGGGAATAATTAGGTCAAACCAATTTTTCAAATTTCTTGAGTGTGCTGTATGTTAATACAATACTCAAAAAGCGCAAGCACCATCGAAAGCCCAGGCTGGCTGGCTGTAAATATTATGTTAGGGTCTTTTTTATAACGAGACTATGAATTTAGCCGCAACCACAACTATTCAGGGAGAAAATTCTATCGGCGTGGAGGCGATACAAGAACTTTCCTTCCAGGAACTGACGCAATCAACCAAAGCTTCGGAGCAAAATCGCCGCGATGTGGCAATGCGTATCACTGCTGAGGTCTACCGGATTTGCAATGAGAGCAAACGCATCCAGGCATCCGGTTCGATAGAAAGCTCCGCCATCACTCTTGCTCGACATCGCTTGACCCAGTGCCTGCGATATTACCAATTAGGTTCAAGTCGCGGCAGAGTGGAACTTCACAGTACCTTGAGTGCGATTGTCTACCGTTACATCAACCCTCCGCAACGGCAATTAAGCTATCAAGGGCGCCTAACAATCATTGAAGATTTTCTACAAAGTTTTTATTTAGAAGCGCTTAACGCATTTCGTCGTGAAAACCAACTCGGTGCTACCTACCAACCGACTACGCTTCTTGAATTAGCCGAGTACATGGCATTTACCGAACGCTATGGAAAACGTCGCATTCCTCTACCTGGACGACAGCAACAATTAATCATTCTACGCGCGCAAACTTTTTCTCAACAACAACCACCAGAGACGTGCGTTGATATTGAACAAGCTGCGGAAGGTAGTGGTGGTGAAAGTGATGGCGCCTGGGAAGAACCTGCGGTTCAGATGTTGCGAAGCGCAATGGCGACGCAGCCCGAACCTGAACCTCAAGAGGATACGCTACGTTCTGTTGTAATCACAGAATTAATGAATTACCTAGAGGAGCGACAACAAACCGATTGTGCTGATTACTTTGCGCTACGGTTACAAGATATGTCGGCGACAGAAATTGAATCAGTTTTGAATTTAACCTCAAGGCAGCGCGATTACTTGCAACAGCGTTTCAAGTACCACTTGATTCGATTTGCTCTGCTGCACCGCTGGGAACTAGTGCATGAGTGGCTTGAAGCTGATTTAAGTACAAATTTGGGTTTAACGCCTATTCAGTGGGAAAAGTTCATAGAGGAAATGGATGCTAAACAACGGTCAATACTGGAGCTAAAGCAACAAAAAGAACCTGATGAAAAGATTGCCAAGTCCGCTGGGTTATCAATGGCACAACTTCAAAAACGATGGTTTAAAATTTTGGAACAAGCCTGGGAAATTCGTAACTCTTTAGTGTCCGGATCGGGTGCATCTACTAATGAATAGTGACTCAGAATCCTTACAAAACCAGTTATTCAAATGGTTATTAGCAAATAGTGCTGATGAATCAGAAGATACTTCGGTTGAATGTAAGGAAAGTAACGGGGTAGAAAATTTACTGGGTGCTGCAAATACTTCACCTGATTTGCAGCACCTGGAGTGGACACCCCAAACCTCTCAACTAGGAGAAATTCCTACTGTGCAAGAACGTTTCCAAGCCATCCTTAAACGCCGGTTGCAAATTCAAATACAAAACCATCCTCCGTTATTCCCTTGGGAAACCCAAATTCAAGAATATCCTGACTACGCTGACAGTCCGGAAGTCGCACTTGTTCCGACATGGGGATGGTCTCGCTCGTATAATTCGCTCTCGCTTCCCATCGACTTACCTGTTAACATTTTTCGGCAATTGCTGTCCAAGTGTCAGGTATTAGTCGCTTCTTCACTGCCACTAGGAGCAAAACTAGTGGCTGCTGTAGAGAGCTTATTTCCAGGTGAGGAGCAGTCGATCAATGATTTAGCATCTTTGGTGTTAAGAACTCCTTACCGTTCTGCGTCCACGCTTGAAGCAATGCCAAATCTAGATGGTGATTATTTTTCACTTCAATCTAGTCAGCAAATGGCTATTTCATTGATGGCCGCAAAACAACTGCTTGATAACTTGACGTTACCAGTTTCAGCTACCAAGCCAGTAGTTGAAAGAGAATGGTCAACTGATGTCGGTGTTATCAATCTTCACGTTGAGTACTTAGTATTTGGCGCCGAAGCGAAGCTTTGCGTTCAAGTTTCACTACCTACTCAAGGAAATATAAAAGTTAGCAATTCTGCAACAACAGCAATGGCGCAGTCTTCTAGTTCAGGTACGTTGAGTGTGGAAATACTTTGTGTTTCTCCACGTCAGCCATATACCCTCGAAGTCAAATTGACAGAAATAGACATTGCTCCGTTGACATTTTTAATTCTTCCCACTGTGTAATTCAAACGCTAGCACTAATATCAATATCAACGATAGGCACTAGTCAGATGAGGTGACGTTCCTGGTTTTAAAGCGTATGCTTGGTATAAATAAGCGGTCATTAGGAAGGCACTAGTACATGTCGAATATCGACGGTACAGTGCCTGTAGCGTCTACGGTCAGCTGCATTTCACAAAGGACAATGTATATCGGTATATACTGATTACGTTTGTATTCGTTATGTGAATGAATCGCTTAGTGATTATATTTATTAGCAGCTTTCTAACTCAAAAATGTTTAATTCCAGGATACGAAGAGGTGCTGGTTTACTTGAATGGATAAACTGGCGCCCCAAGACGAAGAATACACCAAATCAGGAAATTGAGAATTCAATAACTCTAAGGGTATTGGTGCTAGCATTAGTGGTTGTGGGAATTGCTGCAACGGATATTGCGGCGGAGACTCAATTATCTTTTTGGGCTGCTCCGCTCTCGGTTGTGGGAGCAACTTGGAGTTACAGTCGGCGCCAAAATAGTAACGTATCGGTAAAATTTTGTATCGCCATAGGAATGTTAGTAGCACTAGGTGCTTTCTTTGGGCGAATATTAGGGGAACTGAACGATACGCGGTTAGTTTTGGTGCAGTTGCTGGTGCAACTCCAAGTACTCCATAGCTTTGATATGCCTAGGCGTAAAGACTTGGGGTATTCGATAGTCATCGCGATGATTTTGTTGGGTGTAGCAGCAACATTAAGCCAAACCTTAGCTTTTGCGCCAATGTTGCTGTTATTCTTAGCTATCGCCCTACCGACTTTAGTATTCGATTATCGTTCCAGGTTAGGTATAACAAAAATAATAAAGGCAAACACGAAGCAGGAAAATATTGCTTCGTCTTTTCCTTCTTATTTCCTACTTTTTGCATTAATTATTACTATTGGGTTAAGTATATTTGCCGTATTGCCTCGTTTTCCTGGCTATCAACTGCGGATGTTTCCGGTTAGCTCGACTATTGAAGTCAAAGGCAATTTTACCGGACGTAATATTGTTAATCCTGGTTATGTACGTGCAGGCAATTCAAACGGTGGCACTGCTCAAGGTAATTCAAATGTACCGAGTGGAAATGGAGAGCCAGGGCAAGTAGACTCAAGTTTCTATTATGGCTTTAATAGCCGTATGAATCAAAACCTTCGCGGTGAAATGAAACCCAAAGTCGTGATGCGAGTACGTTCACAAATTGAGGGTTTTTGGCGAGTCCTAGCATTTGACCACTACACTGGTTCTGGATGGGAAATTTCCCGTAATGATAAAGTTCAGACTATTAGACGTTCTCCTTGGTCTTATCAAACTTATTTGCCTAGACCTTCCGCACTTGGCGCCACCAAAGAAGTAGTACAGACATATACAGTAGTTGCTGATTTGCCGAACTTAATACCAGCAATGGCGATGCCTGCGGAAATTTACTTTCCAACACCGATAATAGCAGTCGATACAGAGAATAGTTTACGGGCGCCTGTAGGTTTAGCAGACGGTTTAACATACACGGTAATTTCGGAAGTACCACTACGCGACCGAACCTTATTGGGTTCTTCAGGTAATGATTACCCAGAAAGTATTAAGAAGAATTATTTACAAATTCCTCCAGAACTTGCCGTTCGTGTTCGTACTTTAACAGAAGAAACACTGGCAAATTATAATAAAAACCGCGTTGGTAAGTCAGAAAAAAGTTTAGATTCGGCTTACGAAAAAGCACTTTATTTGGCGCAGTATCTTAAGCAAAACTATAAAACTCCTGAGAACCCTTCGGAGTTTCCCTTTTTAGAAAAAAACGAGGATTTGGTCGAAGCGTTTCTATTTAAGTATAAAGGTGGTTATCCTGACCACTTTTCTACTGTTTTAACGATAATGCTGCGCTCGGTTGGTATTCCCGCGCGCTTGGTAGCAGGTTTCGCACCGGGACAATTTAATCCGTTTACAGGTTTGTATATTGTCCGCAACACAGATGCTTACGCGATGACAGAAGTTTTTTTTCCTAAATATGGGTGGTTTGCGTTCGACCCAATACCGCAGCATCCTTTAATTCCTCCATCAATTGAGGAAACTCAAA
>NZ_JBXXZH010000030.1:0-56713 GCF_059640475.1 Calothrix sp. CBUCES-K 9914 | reverse complement strand
GTTTGTAGCATAGGCGTCTCGCCTGTGCTTCGGTCAGGCAAGATGCCTAACCTACGGCTTATTTTATATACTACCAAAACTTTTGACACAGACCAAAAATGGCAGAATCGGAGTTTAAACCTTTACACGAAGCCTTAGCAGAAAAATCTGTTGCTATACATCACGGGAGTTTGACTACTGCGCTTGGTTGCTTACTTACAGGTATACCTCAATTATTATTGCCTAGGCACTTGGAAGAATATCTTAATTGCATTGCGCTTACAGGGTTAGGAGTCGCAAAGACAATAACTAAACCAACATGGGAAAGTTTAATATCAGCACAAGCTCAAGTCAGTGGGTTAGTTGTCAATGCGAAACAGCAAGCAGAAAGTCTTGCCCATTGGAACCAGAATTTTCTTGACAAAGTTATCCAAACCTGTGTCAGTTATGTAATCTGATTAAAAGCCTGTATCAAAAACGGGAGCTAGCGCGAGGTAACGTATTAGTTTACAGTAAGAGATGCATTTAATATTATTTTAATCTTGACGAAGGCGCCTGTGCGAAAGAAAGTTCTTGCTGGTAACTGGAAAATGTTCAAAACCCAGGCAGAATCCGAAGATTTTTTGAAAGGATTTCTGCCTGTGTTGGAGGAGACTCCCTCTGGACGCGAAGTAGTTCTATGCGTCCCCTTCACCGATTTGAACGTATTATCGAGAAATTTACATGGTAGTCGTGTTCAACTTGGTGCCCAAAATGTCCACTGGGCAGACAGTGGCGCCTATACAGGTGAGATTTCAGGTGAAATGCTTACAGAAGTTGGTGTACGCTATGTAATTATTGGTCATAGTGAGAGGCGCCAATTCTTTGGCGAAACCGACGAAACAGTTAATTTACGCTTGAGAGCAGCGCAAAAACACGGCTTAACCCCAATACTATGTGTGGGTGAAACAAAACAGCAGCGTGATGCTGGAGAAGCAGAAGCGTTAATTTCCAAACAACTGAAACTAGACCTTGTAGATATTGACCAAAGTAATTTGATTATTGCTTACGAACCAATTTGGGCAATTGGTACTGGAGACACTTGCGAAACAAAAGAAGCAAACCATGTTATCGGAATGATTCGTTCCCAATTAACTAATCCAAATGTTCCAATTCAGTATGGTGGTTCCGTCAAACCCAATAATATTGACGAAATTATGGCACAACCGGAAATTGATGGTGTTTTAGTTGGAGGTGCAAGTCTCGAAGCTCTTAGCTTTGCAAGAATTGTCAATTACAAATAACACCTTTTCTCTAAATATCCAATGTCCAGTCAACTACACATAGGTGACCAAATTTTTGATTGGGGAACTAAAACTTATATCATGGGCGTATTAAATATTACGCCCGATAGTTTTAGTGACGGCGGTCAATTTAACAGTGTTGATGCCGCTGTAACTCAAGCTACCGCAATGGTTCAAGCAGGTGCCGATATTCTTGATATTGGCGGACAGTCCACAAGACCTGGCGCCGAGCAAATTAGTCTTGATGAAGAACTTAGTCGGGTAATACCTGTACTGACAGCTATTCGCTCGGTTACAAATACTGTTATTTCCGTAGATACAACTAGAGCAGAAGTTGCAAAAGCAGCAATAGAAGTAGGTGGAGATATTATCAACGATATTTCAGGAGGAACATATGACCCTGAAATATTTAAAGTCGCAAGTTTTTCGCGCGTGCCAATTATAGTCATGCATATTCGCGGTACACCAGCAACGATGCAGCAGTTGACTGATTATGATAACGTAGTAGAAGACATTATTAGCTTTTTAGACAAGCAAATTCAAATTGCAGTAAACGCTGGCATCGAGCGTAATCAAATCATAATCGACCCAGGTATTGGTTTTGCCAAGAGCTACGAGCAAAACCTAGAAATATTTCATCGTTTAAGCGAACTACGTAAACTTGATTGTCCAATTTTAATAGGAGCATCGCGTAAAAGTTTCATTGGTCGTATTCTAAATCAACCCGACCCAAAAAGGCGCCTAATGGGAACAGCAGCAGCATGTTGCGCTGCTATTTTTCAAGGTGCTGATATTGTTAGAGTTCACGATGTCAAAGAAATACGCGATGTTTGTTTAGTCGCAGACGCTTTGATAAGAAGTTAAGAGTGCTGAGTGCTGAGTGCTGAGTGCTGAGTGCTGAGTGCTGAGTAACAATTCTAAACCCCTAACTTTTAACTCCTAACTCCTAACTCCAACTCAGCACTCAGCACTTTCTACTCAGCACTAAATAATTATGCTGTCGCAGAACCATTTTCAGGGCTGTTATTACTTTGTGCTACATTCTCACTACCGATGTCACCAACCATTTGGGCATAAGCGTCTGAATTAACACCAGGGTTAAGGAAAACAACTTTTGCGTTGCTGCTTGTACCCAACCTGTGACTTGCTTCTACCTGTTCTTGAGCAACTAAGTATTTCAAGATGTCTTTGCTTTCAGGGTTGGTACGCAGTGCTTCGGAAAGAATTTGAACCGAGGTTCTGGTTGCTTGCGCGCGTTTAATAGCTGCTTCTTGTTCACCCTCTGCTGCGGTTATTGCCGCGCGTTTTCTAATTACAGCAGCATTTTGATCTGCCATCGATTTTTGAACGCTTTCAGGAGGTGTAATACTTTGAATGTCTACCCGAATAATTTGTACTCCCCAGTCAGCAGCAGTTGCATTCACTGCTTTAAGTAAAGCTTGGTTAACTTCGGTACGCGATGCAATTACTTGTTCAAAAGTACGTTCGGCAAGGTTTGCTCGCAGTTCGACTTGAACTAAATTACCAAGAGCCACCTGAATATCATCAATTCGATAGAAACTCTTCTCCATATCATTTATGCGCCAAAATATCACACCGTCAACTTCGATGTAAACGTTATCAGCAGTAATGACGTTTTGAGGTTTGATATCGAGAATCTGCTCCCTCGTTGTATCTTCCATAACAATGGAATCAATAAGGGGAACGATAAAATTCATACCAGGTCTGAGCTTGCGGTGGTAGCGTCCGAGCCGTTCTACCAACGCTTCGTTTCCTTCATTAATAAGCTTGGCTGAACCTAGGGCATAGCCGATAAGCACTAACACTATAGCTACAAATGGTTCCATGTATACTCCTACTTGAGTGTTTGGGGGAATTATATCGTTTATGGGACAACACGTAGATTGTGCCCTACTTTAAGTCTAATAAGTTGACATTGTAAAGTTATTATCACAAGATGTGTATTTTGGCGAGAGGGGGAAGTAGAAAGAAAGATATTTACCCTTAAGAGTTGTTTTTTAGTTTGCTACAAACTCTGCCCATTTTTTCAAGTTACCTGGTAGTTCTGATACCAACCGTAGCGGTAATTGTGATGTGGAAAGTGATTGAGCATATGCTGGTGTTAGGAACGGCTGATAGATTTTCGCTTCGTCAGTTCGTTGTTTAATAAATGCTAAACTAACTCCAGATACTAGTGTACGCAGGTTTTTTGTTTCTGCTCCGCGTCTTTCTTTAACTATATTGGTAATGTTACTAGTTTGGTATGTGGGATCACTGACGCTTAAGTGTGTACCCCCAATTGCTGTAACTAAATATTTATTACCTCGTAGTTCTGTAAATGGTGCAAATTGATGTTTCAATGCTGGTGTCAAAGCATCTTCACTGCTGGCAAGCATTAATACTGGAGTACTGATATTTTCTCAGCCTTTTTTACCAAATAAGTTACCAACTAATGGGTTCAGAGCAATGGCACCTTTAATACGTTTGTCTTGTAGTTCAGTATTTTTAAGATTACTATTTTTTAATCCGACTGCTGCACATTGTAACCAATCTCCAGGCGCCTGACTGATGCCGAGGGAGTTTTTGCAGAATTTTTGTAAACCATCTAAGTCTAATTTACCTCCAGCCAAAGCTAACGCGGTATAACCTCCTAAAGAGTGGCCTATGATAGTAACATTTTCAGTATTGAGTTTGCCTTGAAGTTGACCTTGTTGTAAATTTAATTTTGCAAGTTCATTGAGTAAAAAGCTAACATCTTGAGGTCGGTCGATAAATTCTCTAGCACTAATAAGTTGTGATAAGTCTGAACTAGTGTTTGTAGAACGATTAACTGCGATGGCATTGCTACCAGGATGCTCTAATGCTGCTACAGTAAAACCATATGACGCTAAATGCTGCGCTAAATACTGCAAGTGGCGCCTGTTTGCTCCAAAACCATGAGATATTACAACCAGTGGCTTTTGAATTGCACCCGTAGGAGAATAAATATCAACTGGAATCGCACGATTTCTTTGACGGTCTTGGAATGTAAAACTAACTAATTGAACTTGTTGATTTCCAGGTTCACCAGGATTGATGTTTCTAGGTAATATTATAGCACTTTTAGACTCTTCGCGTTCGAGTAAAGCAGCGAACGCCTGACTTTGCAAATTATTAGCATTTAGTTCGAGTGACAAGCTAGCAGCTTTTGTTGCATCAACAGTGATATTGTCACCTGGATATGAACGAACAAACCCTAATATAGTCAAACCATTAAAGCGACGAGCAGTTAAATTGAGAGTATCCTTAAGACTTTGACTTGTGCTACCAGGAATAATTCCACCTAGAGAAGATATTAAGCGTTGACCTTGAGGAGTTTTAGCTAGTCCATCAACAAACTTATCAGCAAACTCTGGATTTAATTGTAGTCTTTGATTCAGTACATCCTTAACTTGGGGTGTTAAAAAAGACGAAAACAGATGTAACTCTTTAGGTAATTTCCCGTTCTTCGCAAAGTTTTCTAAATCATCAACATCGATTTTTTGCTCAAATGGCCCTAACTGTATAGTAATAGTCTCTGCTGCGATAGCAGGTGCCACCGCACTCCAACTGCAAACAATACTCAAGCTGCACAAAAACCCCTTGAAAAAAGATACCTTTTTCTGGCGAAGAATAGAATTCATAAATATATCCACTATAGATAACGCGCGCGTTGACACACCAGTTTTATCACTTTTTGCCAGACTCAATCGTTGGTAATTTTGTTCCAAACAGTTCCAAATAATTTATAGGCGAGTATTACTAACAAGGAAACTCAAATCAATTGTTTTTAAATTGAAAAGTTAAATTAAAAACGCGCTCTACAACTTATCATGTAAGACGCGCGTTTTATTGAGATTTGTAAGTGATTTAAATTAAATTAGAAACCGATGAGGGCGCGGAAAATACCGAGAAGACCTCCTAATGGGTTAAGAACTGTACCGAGAGTGTCTCCTGTCTTAGTTATACCGTTACGACTAACGATTACAACGTCGTTATTGGCGAGAATAGGATTAGTTTGTTCGTTTATACCTGCTGCCATGTCAACTTTAACTTCGCGCTTGGTTACAGAACCGTCGGGGTTAAGACGTACTAAGTCAACTGTTTGTCGCGAAGCACGCGCGTCATTAAACCCTCCTGCTGCGAGTAAAGCTTGGTTTAAGGAACTATTTGGTTGAATATCTACAGGGCCTGGGCGCTTAACTTCTCCAACTACACCAACTTGAATTTTCGTTGGTGATAAGGTTGTTGTTGCGAGTTGAGTTGCTTCAGAGCGGTTGACTTCGGTAGCTGTGGCAACAAAGATAGTATCACCATCTTGAAGTATTGCGTCTTGGTCGATATCGCCTTGAAGTAGTTGCCACAGGTTGATATTAATATCTTGTGGGGCGCCTGTTCTTGTTTGACGACGAATAATTACGTTACGTACATCTGCTCTTGCACCAATACCACCTGCAAGCTGTAGCGCGCGCATTACTGTTGGTTGACCAGTAACGCTGGGTAATAAAGTTTGTGTAGTACCTGCACCTGCATCAGTTGCACCAGGAGTAACTAAATAAGAACCTGGTCGCAATACCTCACCTATTACTGCGACTGTACGCGCACGTGTTGGGTCAGCAGCAAAGCTTGATGCTGCCAAATTACGCGAGGTTGCTAAGTCAAAGTTTGCAGCCCTCGGTATAAAGATAGTATCACCATCGCGTAAGGTAATATCTTGTGGAGAGCGACCTGTTTCAATTAACTGTTTTAAGTTGAGAGCAACTACTTGGTCACCGCTACGTCCTAAACGGCGCCGAACTTGAACCTGAGTAATATCAGCACTAAGTGTGTAACCTTGGGCTGTTTGAATCGCTGCTAAAATTGTTGGATATTGTACACCAGGGTTATTACCCGCACCACCCTGCAAACTCAAACTATAAGAACCAGGACGCGTAACCTCTCCCGAAACTAACACGTTAATTGGGCGTGGTGATAGTAAGTTAACGGAAACTATCGGACGCTTCAAATATCTTGCATATCGACGAGTTATTTCATCCGCTGCTTGTTCAGTTGTTAATCCTAATATCGGAACACTACCAATTAAAGGCAAGTTTATGGCGCCACCTGGTGGAACCTGGTAAGTATCTGTATATTCTGGCACTTCAAATACACTAACCTTAATTAAGTCGCCTCCACCTAATGTATAGTTGGTACTTAGAACGCCAGTTGCAACAGGAACCGAGCGTGTTGGGGCGCCGGATGGTCGTCGTCTTTGTTGTGCAAAACTAGGGTTGGGGAACGCCGCAGTAATTGCCGTTAGCACCATTAACCCTAAAATTGGCTTGGACAATAATTTCAACATTTTTGTATTAATCATATTTAGCAGCAGTTCAGATAAGTATTTTCTACTCCACACATTGTAATCTTGACTATACGTAAGTATGCAAGTTCCCTATCACTTTTGTATTCTTGAAAAATACTTCATAATCAGGAGGTTAGACCTTTACCAAGCTTGAAATTTTAATGAAGTTACATTCAAGTATGAGTGCAACATCGATTGCTTCACAGCGTAAAATCGTTAATTTGTCAATACAACAATTTACTATTTACTAATTTAACTTGCATTAATTGCTTACATATATTTAAAGCGTACATATAAATTTATGTTTTAGTTTATGTTTCAGCATTTATAACTCAGTTTGCTATCAATAGTCATCATTTCATTAAACATTTACACAATAATTTTGAAAAATTTATTTAACAATACCTGTTTAAGAACAAAAATTGGTGCCTAATTGGCAGAAAATGGCAACTCCTGAGAGCGGATGTAACGGATGAACCTTTACGTACATCCGTTACATCCGTTGCCAAAGTTATCCTTGAATTTTATGTATAAAAAAGTCTTCTAACGAAGGACGAGACAAATTCATTGAGATAACATTACCCCCCATCAAACGGAGACTAGCGAGAAAATCGTAATAATCTCCCTCTAACTCACCTTCCCAAAATGCTTCTCTTCCGAACTCAACATTTGGTATCCACTTTCTGAGAACTTCCCAGTCACCACCAGTACCTTTAACGCGGTAAGTATTTGTACTGCCAAGCAAATCATCGAGTACACCAGAACAAACTAACTTACCCTTAGCGAGAATAGCTACTCGGTTACAGATTTTTTCAACCTCACTGAGAATGTGACTATTGAAGAAAATAGTTTTACCCGCAGCTTTAAGAGTCAGGATAGTTTCACGCATTTGATAGCGTCCTAGTGGGTCAAGACCAGACATCGGTTCATCTAAAAATACCAATTCTGGGTCATTAACCAAAGCATGTGCCATTCCCACACGCTGTAACATCCCTTTAGAGTAGCGACGCATTTGTTTTTTACGCGCGTCTTTGAGGGGTAAACCAACTAACTCGAACAACTGAGGAATTCGTTCTCGCTGTACTTTCTTAGGAATTTGGAATATGGAAGCAGCAAACTCTAAGAACTCCCAACCTGTCAAAAACTCATATAAATAAGCATTTTCAGGCAGATAACCAATATGCTGCTTAACAGAACTGTCACCCAAAGGTTTACCGAGCAGCAAACCTCGTCCCGATGTTGGACGAATAATTCCGAGTAGCAACTTTAACAGCGTAGTCTTGCCGGCGCCGTTGGGTCCAAGCAGTCCAAAAGTCTCACCTTTGTAGACAGTGAGCGAGCAATTTTTGAGCGATTCAATTTTTTGATTGAGAAAAAAGCCTGTTGTATAGACTTTTCGCAACTCAGAAGTAAGGACTACTGGCGGATTCTCTTGAGCATCTAATTCAAACTGGGGGGAAGAAGCAACAGACTTCATCGTTCTTTTTGATTGTGCCTTTTGCCACACAACTATACCATTCCAATTACAAGTTACCCAGATATCCACCAATAATAACAGCCAGTGAGTAGAAAGTGCGCTCGTGCTGAGTAGAGTTACAAGTATTACTCAGCACGAGCGCACTCTTTATTTACATCCTAAAGACTCGCGCGTAGAGACTCCCGTTTTAGAGTTGGTGCCAGTTGCGTTTGCACAAAGCTTGATAATTTCAGGTTTATCGAGTACTGCGTTTGTAAAGTCAGCGTTGGTTACATCCGCACCGCTAAAGACTGAACGTAGCATCATCGCATTCGTAAATACTGCATCACTAAGATTGGCGCCTTTAAAATCAGACAAGTAGGCAATACCTTCGCTAAAATCTACACCATGCAAGTTAGCATCATGAAGCGATGCACCATTGAATACTCCACCCCGTAAATCAGCATTGTCAAAATTTGCCTTTTCTAAATTCACGCTGGTAAACTCCTCCGCGATTAAACTCTGTCCCGAAAAATCTTTACCTATAAAACTTCCTCCAACCTTTGTACTAGTTACACCCGATGAACTTGCAGCGTTTGCTTCCAGAGGGAACAGCAATACAAATACTAAAATGATAGAAGCTAAAACTCGCCAAAACTTAGTCATATCAACTTAACAAAACTCAATAATTCTTCATTAACCATTAAACATCATTTGGTAGGTGAATTCAGAAAGTCGGTAGATTTAAGCTGTTAATGAATAGTGTATGTATACTTGAATACTTTAACAATGACGTATATGATGGCGTTTGTGCTTTATTTAAAGGTTATCTCAAATATTTATGCAAAAGAATACAGTATTTTTGATACATGGTTACGCTGAGAAAGACGAGTCTTTTCAGACGTGGAAATCAAAGTTAGAAGCGCGCGGTTATAACGTCAAAGTTCTTGGATATACATCACTAAGTGACGAAGTAACGCTAAAAGATATTGCAGAAGGGTTTGAGCGCGCGTTACATCTTCCAGGTAGGACTTCCAAAAATTACATTCTCCATTTGTGCAATGGGCATCCTTGCCCGTTTCAGAAGCTAGGGCGGGCAAGGATGCCATTAGCGTCAAGTTAAGCTAAAACCTACTACGTCAATAAGGATTTATGCTTAAAATTTGCGTTTGAAAGGAACAAAAAATGAACTTGAAGAGCGGCTATTAGTACTTTTTTTATCTGCATCGCTTGCAGCTTAAGTATAAAATTTTGCAAAAAGTTCATGTTTATACCTCGTTCATCACAAAACCTATCGTTGACGTATGGGCGCCAACCTTAACTTGACACCAATGGCAAGGATGCCCACCCCACAAGAAAAACATTTTGAAGATTTTTTTATTTGGAAGTCCCTAATATAATTTTGTCATGCTGAACGTAGTGAAGCATCTAAGTATATAGTTCAAAATTTAGATTCTAGCCTGCGGCAAATGCTCCGCATTACGCTGCACTCAGAATGACAATTTATAATTCAACTATCAAACAGATACTTCTGCTTTTTGAGATGATTGTGCAAAGGTTTCTTCTTTCTTTTTTAACGTTCCTTGAACTGTTAAAACTGAGCAGTGAGCATGATGCAATACATAATTACTGACGCTACCTAGGAAAAATTCGCTTAGTCCGACACGTCCACGGCGCCCGACAATAATTAAATCAGCTTGCCAGTTTTGAGCCATATCGCAAATAACTCGTCCAGGGTCGCCGATATTTTGTGTAAATTCAACTGTAATACCATAGTCGGCAGCGCGTTTTGAGAGTCTCATTAAAAAGTCGGTGCATTCTTGTTTCAGAGTATCCCACTTTTTCAAAGTTTGTAGTATCGCTTCTGAATGCATCGCTGGATACAAGCTGTAGGGATCCATTGAAATGGGGTTTACATAATGCTCATCAAACGGTGACATTACGTGTAATAACATTAAATGGGCGCCATTAGTTTTTGCCATTGATAGCGCTTCGTTAAAAACGGCATCACCAATTTGATTATTTTCAACTGCAACCAATATTTTACTATACATACTAAGTCCCCCTAACGAGAAAAAGTATATTCTCTTGCTTTCAATCTAACTCTATTTACCTGGTGCCAAGCGATTATATTCATAAAAATATAGAATTCGTACAACATTCGTTACAAATAAAATTTTTACCATAGTAGAGACGTTACATGTAACGTCTCTACATTTTACATTTTTCATCATGTCAATGTTATATCGAATAACAAGAATGTTGGTTTTGTTTTATTGCAAGTAAGTGTAACTCGGTAAGGCTGTTCAGTGCGGTAATAAATACACCTTCTTCACTGTCAACATTCGAGCTTATCCACATACCTTTAAGGGTAATTTCAACAGAATCAATATCACAGCGATAGATATCAATTCTATTGTCATTTGTAGTCAATTTAGCTAATTCAGCAAATTCAAACGAATCTGACTGAACTGTAAAGGAAGCTGTAGTATTTTGTATATGAATGTTACAACCGCTTCTCAAAGCTAAAACGACTCTAGTATTGACCCAAGCTTCGCAAGGCTGGTCTATATATTCAAGGTTGAAGCTGTTTTCAGTGTAGGTAAGTTTTAACATAGTTATTACTCTCTAATATATATTGGTTATGTTTTGAGTGTAAGCGCACGCTTTTCCCCCTAGCCAACTTCTACATACAGCATTAAAACGTTGGTTTTATTCAAGGTTTTACACCTGGGGGAGTCAACAACCCAAGGGAATCCCCTAACTATATTGTTCCCAAAAAAGTTGTTAAACTTGGTTAAATCCCTTATTGGCGCCGACAAGTGTTGTGTAATGGCAAGAGTTAGCTTAGGACCAGAAGCGAAAAAACGCGCGTGTCGTTTGTTTGAAGTATTGTTAGCTTACGCAAACGATACGTTGGACTGCGATGAAATGGCACTTAATGCGCTGCAACCCAATATTCAAATTCGCTGGTTATCTGAGACTCGCTTAGTTATACGTACTAAAGTTAGGTATTTACAAGCGTTAACTGGGCTGCAAGAAAGTCAAAAACCATTTAATCCTGAGCAAATCAAAGAAAGTTTGAGACGTTTGGCTGATTTTGTTGAAATATTAGAAGATAACCGCTCAACTCGTGGTGGTTCTGAAAATTGGCATTTTACTTTAAATTTATGGCACCATCGTCACGATACCGAAGCTAATTTACAACGCTTTGAGCTTGAATGGGAACGGCGCCGCAATAGAAAAGTCTTGGAAAGTTCCGAAACTTCGAGCGTAATAGAGGAAAAAAATCCTTGGCATGATATATGTAAAGGAATGTTACAGAATCAGTTACGGTTAACTACTAACCCACTGACAAGTATAGATGGAATGAATTTTGAGTTAGATGCTGTTTATGTACCGTTAGGTTTGGTTGAACGTAAACAACGGGATAGGCGCCGGGAGGATATACTACCTACACAAGGTTCACGTTTGTATGAGTCTGAAGAAACAGAAGTCATGCATTTCACGCTTGACTCGTTTTTGCAACAATTAGCTTTAAGTAATAGTCAGGAGTTACATCGCATTGCGATAGTTGGAGAACCAGGTGCGGGTAAAACGACGCTTTTACAGAAAGTTGCTTGTTGGATACTGGAAAACAGTGAAGATTTACCTATATGGGTAACATTAGCAGATTTACAAGCGGAATGTTTAGAAGATTATTTGATACAAGATTGGTTACGCGCGGCTATTCGTAAGCGTCATGTTCCTGTAGAAATTGAAGAAGAGTTTTGCGAACAATTTTATCAAGGACGTGTGTGGTTATTACTGGATGCAGTTGATGAAATGGCGATGGAATCAAGCTATGCTTTGAGTAAGATAGCTAGTTTTTTAACAGGATGGGTAGGTACTGCGAATGTTATATTAACTTGTCGTTTGAATGTTTGGGACGCGGGAAAAAATGCGCTCTCATCTTTTCAAACTTATCGTAACCTGAATTTTACTTACAAATCTAATCAATCTCCAAATTTAGTAGGGCAATTTATTCAGCGCTGGTTTCAAGATAATCCTATATTAGGGGAAAGACTGCAAACCGAATTAGAACAACCTGGGCGCCAGCGTATCAAAGACGCAGTAAAAAATCCTTTGCGTTTAGCGTTAATGTGTCGAACCTGGGCACTGAGTCAAGGAGAGTTTCCTTCGACGAAAGCAACGTTATATAAACAGTTTGTAGAAGCAATTTATGAATGGAAGCAAGATAGGTTTCCCACAACATCCACGCAGCGACAGCAGTTAAACCAAGCTTTGGGAGAGTTGGCACTACAAGCAATATCTACTGCTGAAACAAAATTTCGTCTTAGCCATAGTTTTGTATGTCAAGTATTAGGGGCGCCGGATGAAGGATTATTTCAGCTAGCCTTATTATTAGGTTGGCTGAACCAAGTAGGTATTTCCGAAACTCAAGGAGAAAAAGTCTATGCCTTCTATCATCCAACATTCCAAGAATACTTCGCAGCCCTAGCGATTAATGACTGGCAATTTTTCTTTAACTGTGAATCACCCGTTTCATATAGAATACTTGAACCACAATGGCGTGAAGTCATACTACTATGGTTAGGAAGGGAAGATATATCTGGACAAACTAAAGACGAATTTATTAATGCTTTAATTAAATTTGACGATGGTGTTGGTAAATACTACAGCTATCAAGCATACTTCTTAGCTGCTGCGGGAGTTGCCGAGTTTCCCAGTACTTTATCATCAGAAATAATAAATTCTTTAATCAAATGGCGGTTTGGTTATCCAGCAGCACAAAATAAATGGTGTCGTTTTCCGGCGCCAGTACAAGAAGGTGCGAGAGTCGCATTACTAAAAACCGACCGAAAATCTGCCATTACACTATTATCCGAATTTATTCAAAACTGTTCAAACGAGTTTGAGACTTGGAGCGCAGCATATAGCCTAGGTAGAACGTTTGACCCAGGAAATACAATAGCTATTGCTGCCCTCGAAAAATTAGTAAAATTAATTCATCAGGAACCATTACGTTTACAAGCTGCTGACAGTTTAGGAAAAGTCGATCCGGGGAATAAAACAGCCATTAATGCGCTAACTGAAATTATCGAGTCCACCAAAACAGACTCAGTACGTCGTAAAGGTGCCTACTTACTCGCAAAAATAGACCCAGAAAACAAAACAGCATTTTCCACATTTGAAACACTTGCTAAAAGTCAAAATTTAGTAATGCGCGCATTCGTTGCCGAGAATATACGCGCACTAATTACAGAATGTCCCAATATATTATCTCATATTCAAGCTATTCCCACCTTAGCCAACTTATTAAATTCTGATGTAAACGAAGAAACAACAAATAAAAAACACTTACAAAAATCAAGACAAGCAAGAAAACCTCGTAAACAAATCGATACAACTCGATTAATTGCCGCACTAGAAAACGGAGTCAAATATGCTCAAAATGAAGACATTAAAGGGTACAGAGCATCGAGACTAGCACTTTTTGATTTGGACAATGAAGTAGCATTTAACACTCTAGTTGAACTAGTAAAGTATGGGAAAAGCGATAATATCCGCAAACATGCAGCAGATAACTTTAAAAAAGTCCTACGCGACGAGCAAATACCCAAATTAATTGTATCAATAAAAGATTGTTTTTATAACCTAGAGAGTGAGGAAAAAATAGAACAACATCGTCATTGCTATAAATTAATTTGGTATTGCGCGGAAAAAATGACCTACCTTGATTTTTATCAAACTTGGCATGGGTAAACTTGCAACGGATGTAACGGATGTAACGGATGATTAATTATTCCGTAGGGTGCGTGACGCAACGAAAATATTTCAATTTAATTACCATACTTGTAGCGTCACGCACCAACTTCTGGTTATAACTTTAAGAAATAGAAAAATTCCAAGCAACAAAACAACAAATGTTTCTCCAAAATTCTTTTTTTTATTCCCCCCTTATCAAGCTATGGTGTACACACAAGTCTTAATAAGGGTGCTTCGGGGGCTTTGGGGGCTTCGGGGGTAGGGCGAGGAGGATGATTATGAAGCAATATTGATTCATATCGGATGCAAATATTGATGAAAATAGTTCCTCAATTTCTCCACTCCTTCCGTTTCTAGCCTCCCCCTGCATCCAATACCTCCCTGCTCCCGATGCCAAAAAGTTATGTGTACACGGTAGCCTTATCAAGGGGGGTTAGGGGGGATTAAACTGTTTGAAGTGTTTGAATAGTTTTCAAAGCTTCTTCCACGTGTCCCTTAAAATTAAGCATCGAGTCAAACACAAGTTGAACCTTACCCGAAGCATCAATTATATAAGTAATGCGACCGGGAAACAGTCCAAACAAAGCTTTGGCGCCATATAAACTACGCACTTTGTCACCCTTATCACTCAGTAACTTAAAAGGCAACTGGTACTTAGCAGCAAACTTTTGGTGTGACTCATTAGAGTCTGCACTTACACCAATAACTTCGGCCCCTGCTGTTTTAAAGACTTCATACTGGTCGCGAAAAGCACATGATTCTGCGGTGCATCCGGGAGTATCGTCTTTGGGGTAAAAGTACAGAACAACGGGTTTACCGCGATAGCTGCTGAGAGAGAAAGAGGTGCCATTTTGGTCGGTCAGGGTAAAATCGGGAGCTGTATCTCCAACTTTGATAGCCATAGGTTATTTTAAACTCGTTAAGGAATGGATATATTTCTTTACAAAATTTTAACTTAGATTTGGCTCTGTAAGTAATGCGCGCGAGTCTAGGTAGATGGTTGTAGTATTTTACAGTTGAGTAATAAATTACTTCCTCATAAAATAACTTACTTAATTTGAACGCTGATTATTATGCGACTTACTTCACTTGATGTCTTTCGTGGCATCACGATAGCTGGGATGATTCTTGTTAATATGGCCAGTATTGCGGAACCGGATGTGTATTCTCCCTTGGTTCATGCTAGTTGGAATGGATGTACATTTGCTGACTTGGTGTTTCCGTTCTTTTTATTCATCGTCGGTGTAGCGATGGCTTTTTCGTTTGCTAAGTATACTGATGCGAAAATCCAAGTGGCAAGAGAACGTGATGCAAATGTAGCATATCAAGGTTCCGGCGCCAGTGTATTAATGTCATCAAAAGCGCAACTACAACAAAAGTCGCTGACTCCACCTTATGGAAAAATATTTCGCCGTGCGTTAATATTATTTGTCTTGGGATTATTTCTGAACGGGTTTTGGAACAAAGGACTGTGGACATTCAATTTTGATAGTCTTCGTTATATGGGAGTGTTGCAGCGCATAAGTTTATCGTACTTGTTTGCATCGCTTATTGTATTGACATTACCTCGTAAAGCAACATGGGTAGTTGCGGGTTTACTACTTGTTGGTTATTGGTTAGCGATGATATATATACCTGTTCCGGGTTTTGGAGCGGGTGTTTTAGATGAAAGTAACCCAGCAGCAAACCTTGCAGCATTTATCGACCGCTCTATTATTCCTACGGCGCATTTACATGGGAGCTTTAAAAATTTAGGCGACCCCGAAGGTTTATTTAGTACCATTCCTGCTATTGTTAGTGTTTTGCTTGGTTTTTTCACGGGTCAATGGATACGTACACAACCTGTTCAAACACGTACAAGTATTGGGCTAGCATTATTTGGAATAGGTTGTTTAATAATTGGTTTAGCCTGGAGTTTTGTGTTCCCAATAAACAAAAAACTCTGGACAAGCTCATACGTAGTATACACAACAGGAACAGCTTTATTATTACTCTCAGCTTGTTATGAACTAGTTGAAGTACAAGGTATAAAAAAATGGGGAGAGAGTTTTAAGATATTAGGGATGAATGCGATAGCCATTTTCGTTGCCTCAGTATTACTAATTAAAGTCCTAGTAAAAAGTATATTAGGTACAGGAGAAACGGCGCCTAACGCTTACAATTTTATCTACAAAAACTACTTCGCATCTTGGGCAGGAGCAGTAAACGGTTCATTTTTATTTGCTTTTGCTACATTATTACTATGGTTTGGCGTAGCTTGGATAATGTATCGTCAACGCTGGTTCATCAAAGTTTAACCAACGTAACGTGGGCACTGCCCACCTTACTATAAGTATACAAAGCAAAAATTATGAAAAAAGAAGTTTCAGAAATAACTAGTTTCCATGCCCATGTTTACTTTGATACAGAAACACATGAAGCAGCCGCGCGCGTCCGTGAAGGGTTAGGCGCCACTTTTAAGGTAACATTAGGTCGTTGGCATGAAAAACCTATTGGTCCACATCCAAAGTCAATGTATCAAGTTGCATTTGGATGTGAACAGTTTGCTCAAGTTGTTCCTTGGTTAATGTTGAACCGAGAAGAGTTAGATATACTCGTTCATCCCAACACAGGTGATGATGTGGCAGACCATACAAAACACGCTTCATGGTTGGGAAATAAGTTAGAGTTGAATATCGAGTTTCTTCGACGAATTAGTTTATAACCCCTGAATGTTTAAACCATTTTTGAAGTTGTTTCCAGCCATCTAAAGCTTCTTTCTCACGGTATGATGGACGATAATCAGCAAAAAAGGCGTGTGGTGCGTCAGGATAGACAATTATTTGGGATTTACTATTTTTATTCAATTGCGCGCGCATTTGCTCAACTGTATTTAAAGGAATACCTGTGTCTTTACCACCGTATAATCCTAAAACAGGAACGGTTAGTTTAGATGCAATATCAAGAGGATGCTGTGGTGTAATTTCTGTTTTGTCACCAACAAGGCGCCCATACCATGCGACTCCAGCTTTTACCTTGGGATTATGTGCAGCGTATAGCCATGTAATTCTACCACCCCAACAGAAACCTGTAATACCTACTTTTGAAGCATTTCCATTAGAAGATTTTACTGCCCAGTTCACAGTAGCATCCAGGTCAGATAATACTTGAGCATCTGGAACTTTAGCAACAATTGGACGAATTTCTTCAACACTGCTTAACTTGGATACGTCACCTTGACGCACGAATAATTCTGGAGCTATTGCTAAATACCCTAGTTTAGCAAAACGGCGAGTAACATCTTGAATATGTTCGTGAACACCAAAGATTTCTTGAATGACTAAAACTATGGGAAAATTTGTACCTTTACTGGGTTGCGCGCGGTAAGCTGGTATTTCTCCATCTGCAACAGGAATTTTCACGGCACCTGCTGTTAGTCCTTTTGTATTAGTAGTGATAACTTTGGCTGAAATAGGTTGTACTGCAAGCGCAAAACCTGTTGCGAGGGTAGCAGTTGCAATAAATTCCCGGCGCGTGATTTCTGGCATGATGTGTAGGGTGCGTGACGCTATAACTCGCTTTCAATGTAATTATAAGACCTGCAGCGTCACGCACCAGCTTTTAATTGTAACTTAATAATATGTCTATGAATAATCAATATGGATTAACCCTAGGTAAATATGCTCCTCTTCACAAGGGACATCAGTTTGTAATTGAGGCTGCCATTTCTGAAATGGATAAGGTAGTTGTAATGATTTATGATTCTCCAGAAGTTACTAATATTCCTCTTGCTGTTCGCGCGAATTGGTTGCGTTCAATTTATCCTAGTGTTGAGGTTATTGAAGCTTGGGATGGGCCAAGTGAAGTTGGACTCACACCTGAAATTAAGAAAATGCATGAGGATTATATTCTCAAGCAGTTAGCGGGTAGAAAAATTACACATTTTTATAGTAGCGAATTTTACGGTGAGCATGTTAGTGAAGCACTTGGCGCCATCAATAGACTTGTAGACTGTGACCGTAATTATGTGCCTATTTCAGCTACTCAAATCAGAAAGAATACTGATGCGTGTCGTTCGTATTTACATCCATTAGTATACCGTGACTTAATTACTAATGTAGTTTTTCTTGGCGCCCCTTCTACTGGTAAAACAACAATTGCATCACAGTTAGCGCAAGAATATAATACTGTGTGGATGCCAGAGTATGGACGCGAGTACTGGGAACAGCATCAAGTTGATAGAAGACTTTCGTTAATGCAATTAGTGGAAATTGCACAAGGACATTTAGAACGCGAAGAAGCTTTATTACACGAAGCTAATCAATACTTGTTTACAGATACTAATGCACTAACTACTTATCACTTTTCGTTATACTACCACAATGCAGCGGCGCCGGAGTTAGTTCAACTTGCTCATCAATCCGCATCACGTTATGATTTAGTGTTTGTGTGTTCGGATGATATTCCGTATGAAGATACTTATGACCGTTCGGGAGAGGTAAACCGCAGAATATTTACTAGACAAATTGAGGGTGAGTTAATTATCAGGAAAATTCCATTCTTTCGTTTGCAAGGGAGTCTTGACGCGCGCATCCAATATGTTAAAAAAGTTTTAGCTAAATATCATAAGTACAGTAACTTACTTGACTATATATAATAAATAAATGCTGGATTTTTGGAGTGTAAACAATATTGCTTTTAAAATAATTGGGTATCCGATGAGCTATATTGAGTTTATTGGAACAATTTTTTATTTATGGGCAACTTGGCTTGTTACTAAACAAAAAATGCTTAATTGGTTTGTTGGTATAGTCAGTTCCCTTTTATACATGGCTCTCTTCTATCAAATCCGTTTGTATTCGGATATGTTGGAGCAGTTGTATTTTATCATTGTTAGTATATATGGGTGGTGGCGATGGAGTACGCCGTTGAAAGATACGGGTAAAATTTTGACCATTCGGTACAGTTCACCACGTAGAATTATTTTAGTTGCTGCTGTAACAATGGCACTTGCGTTTGTGATGGGAGCTTTGATGAGTCGAATACATTTGCTAGTTCCTGCATTGTTTCCAGAAAAAGCTTCTTTTCCTTATTTGGATGCGCTAACTACTATTATGAGTTTTACCGCAATGTGGTTAATGGCACTCATGAAGCTGGAAAATTGGTATTACTGGATAATTGTAGATGCTATTGGTGTTTGTCTCTACTATGTTAAGGGTGTTAAGTTTATCGCTTTGCTCTATGTAATTTTACTGTTTATGGCTATATATGGGTTTATGAGCTGGCGAAACATTTCTAGACTTCAAGAGAAGCACTAAAGTGCTTACTACGAAAAAATTTTTCATCCTAACATCATTGGAATGATGGGCGCCCCTTGTGTAGTTCCTAAGACTAGTTGCAAACCATCTGGCAAAGCGTCAGGATGGATGACTACGAAACCAAAGCGGGTGTAAAAGGGGATTAGTTCTCTAAAACAAGATAGATAAATAGGTTCTCTTGCTTCATTAATTAGGTGTTCAATCATACATGAAGCTAGTTTTTGGCGCCGAAATTCCTTTTTAACGCAAAGATTAAATATTAATGAATACTTGGAAAAAACACGCAGTTCTGCACAACCGACGACGATACCATTATAATCGATAACCCAAAAATCTGAATAATTTTTTAATCTAACTTCATATAATAGATATAAAGCGATGATAATCGCAAAAAGGATAGCATTGAACAACAAGAATACAAAACACAGCAAAACCAGTGCCAGCGAATAAACATTGATGGGCAAGATGTTGCTGACCTCATTCCACGTCAGCAGTAACTGTTTAATTTTCCATTTATCCCTCGAACGCGCGCGTCGAATAAAAAAATCAGGTGGTAGGCGATAACGATTTTGCATCTTCACGCAAAAAGTGTGACAGTTCTCCCAATATAGCAGAAGGCTTCAGGATGTGGTGTGTATGAATAGCAGTTCATTTATGGCACGGAACCCTGAATGGAAACCAATATTGCCTGCACAAGTTAATGGTACGTTTACAATGGCTGATATGCTGAAGTTTGTAAATGATGTAAATCCTATTGGGTAGTTTTAATTAGGAGGGCGCTCCGGGATGCCCGCTCCACAAGAGGGTTTTTTACAAAAATATTAAAATAAAAATATTAAATATATATTAAGATAAAGAACCTCCACCATCAATCCAAACTTCAGTACCTGTAATATATCTAGATGCGTCTGATGCTAGGAATAATACGAGTTCTGCTACATCTTCACTACCTAGGGCTGTATTTTTTGTTAGAGGAATATTATCTTTAATAAAATCTCCTAATCCTGGAATCCAATCTAAGTGACGCTTGGTAACACTTTCTTCAATACCTGTTAGTACTCCACCTGGACAGATAACATTGACACGAATTTGATTTGCAGCTAGTTCGAGTGCTAACATTTTTGCTAAAGTTACTTGAGCAGATTTTGTACATGCATATGCGGTGGCACCGACTTTTCGGAAACTGCGTGTACCATTAATGGATGATGTAATTATAATTGAGCCACCTTGCTTTTTGAGATGAGGCACTGCGTATTTTAAAGTTAAAAATGTGCCGTTCAAATTAATATCGATTGTTTGTTGCCACTCATCGATTTCAATATCTTCTATTGGCGCCCATACTCCATTAATACCCGCATTAACAAATAGTATATCAATTCTTTCAAATTCATCAATAATTTTTTGAAATGCGTGGTGCATTTGATTAGCATCAGCAATATCAGCGGTAATCGCTATAGCTATACCTTGAGCATGTTGAATTTTACTAATTGTTTCATTAGCTGCTTCGATGTTACGGTCAATAATCGCAATTTTTGCTCCTTCTGAAGCTAATAAAACTGCTGTAGCACGCCCAATTCCAGAACCACCGCCAGTTATAACTGCAACTTTATTTAAGAGCTTCATATATTAAGTGATAGTATTTATCATCAATTTTTAATTAAATATTTGAGCATCAGCATATACCCTGCGATATAAAAAAGAGACGTGGTATATCACGTCTCAAGGATTGGCTTAAATTTGAACTCGATGATTCTATGCTTCTTCAGGAACCCATACAGAGACAGAACCCGCAGGACAACTGAATTCTGCCCAACCTTCTTCGTTAGTTGTAACAGGTTCGCTGATGTGTTCGGTAATGTCTATATAGGTACGGTTTGGTTGTCCGACTTCCATGTACTTAGTACCTTCACTACCGTTACTAAGTACAACAGCCATTCCACCTGGATGTTCTTCGTCACCTAATCTTGTCCAACCAATTGTGTTTGAATGGTCAAAATAGTCATATTGGTCGCCATATGCGTATGTTTGACGCGCGAATAAGTATTTATCAATTAGCCATTTATGACTATCTATCCAAATTTCGTACTCATTGCCATCCTTCGCATAGTCTTTGTAGTGGGCGCCGTAGTAATCAGGATAAAATATGCATGGATACCCATCGCGTCGTAGTAGAATTAGCGCATAAGCCAAGGGTTTAAACCAACCTTCAACAACTGACTCTAAAGATTGCAAAGGCTGAGAATCATGATTATCTACGAGCGTTACAGCTAAAGTCGGTTGATGCTGTACTAAGGTATTATCAAAAATTGTTCGTAAATCGTAGTTATTACCTGACTGACTAGCAACGTGGAAGTTGTAATGAAGAGGCGCGTCAAATAATGTTACTTTACCATTGGTGACAGAAATAAAGTGATGTAAAGCCTCTACATTGTAAGACCAATACTCACCAACTGCAAAAACTTCACGTTTTACATAATCGCGGACATGTTCTAACCATTCTAAGAAGAAATGTGATGACACATGTTTGACAGCATCAAAGCGGAAACCATCGACTCCAGTAGTATCTAAATACCACTCACCCCAATATTTTAACTCTCCTTTGACTTCCGGGTTGTCCATATCTAAGTCACAACCCATTAAATAATCAAAATTGCCTTTTTCTAAATCAACGTTGTTATCAAATTGTTTATCTCTAAGTAAATAAATTGCGTTTGCTTCGTTATTGTAAACATTATGGTCAATTGCATCGAAGTGCCACCAATGCCACTCCATTGTGGAATACTTACCATTGCGACCTGGGAAGTTAAAATGTGTCCAAGCTTTTATTTTTTGATATTCCCCTACTACATCACTACGGTTATCAGGGTTGAAAGGTGTTGCTTCTGCTTCTTCTTCATTGTCGGCGCCCATTTTATGATTGAATACTGCATCAGCATATATTCTAATGCCTGCCTTTTGTGCGGTTTTAATCGCGTGCAAATACTCTTCTTTAGTTCCGTATTTTGTCCGCACAGACCCTTTCTGGTCAAACTCACCTAAGTCAAACAAATCATAAACACCATAACCAACATCGTATCCGCCACCTGTACCTTTATAAGCAGGGGGTAGCCAAAGCGATGTAACACCAATTTTTGCCAATTCTTCAGCATTCTCAGCTACTTGTTTCCATAAACTTCCATCTTCTGGATTGTACCAGTGGAAGTATTGCATCATTACACCATTTACTGCGGTCATAATTTTAAAGTGTTTGATAAATAAAGTAGTACTCAAGCAGGATGCGCTAAAAATGCCGCTTAATTACTGCGATTAAGCTAAATTATGTACTTTTTTTAAGCATACGGTAATCAGTCTTTGGTTAATTTGAAGTACTATCTTTGGAAGAGTTAAGTAATTATGCTCACTATCTTGGGACTTATTTGTTTTTTAAATTATATGTCTGGAGATATAAAACGCTATGGGATGCCCCTTCCACGAACAATTCTGAGTTGATTTTACCTATACCCAGATGCTTGTAGTGTAAATAACTCAGCATATCTGGCACCTTTTTTGAGAAGTTGTTCGTGGGTTCCCTCTTCGATCAGCTCTCCACCTTCGATGACGATGATTTTGTTTGCCATCCGCACGGTGGAAAAGCGGTGTGATATTAAAAATACCATTTGGTGTTTAGTTAAAGTTCGCAGTCGTTCAAAAATTTCAAATTCGGCTTGGGCATCGATAGCAGAAGTCGGTTCGTCTAAAACTAAAATATCTGCATCGGTTCGCATGAACGCACGCGCGAGAGCTATTTTCTGCCATTGTCCACCCGATAGTTCCTGTCCGTCTTTAAACCATTTACCTAACTGGGTAGAAAAATTATCGGGCAATTTTTCAATAAAGGGTGTTGCCATACCCTTTGATGCAGCCATTTCCCATAGCTCTTTATCATCGATACGCTGCACATCTCCAACACCAATATTCTCACCAACTGTGAACTGGTAGCGGACAAAGTTTTGGAAAATAACGCCGATACGTTGACGCAGTACATCTATATCCCACTCTTGTAAATCCAAGCCATCGAGTAAAATCCTTCCAGAGTTAGGATTATATAGTCGAGTTAGAAGTTTGATTAAAGTTGTCTTACCTGAACCATTTTCTCCAACAATTGCCAGTTTTTCTCCTGGTTTGAGGTCAAAAGATATGTTTTTTAGCGCTGGTTGGTAACTGCCTGGATAGGTGAAGCTGACGTTTTCAAATCTAATTCCATCGTTTAGCTTCTCTCCTTCAGTCGCTTTACCTATTTGCGTTGGAACTTTCGCTTCTAGAAACTCATACAAGTTGGATAGATATAAATTATCTTCGTACATTCCGCCAATCGAAGTTAAGGCGCCTGAGAAAGTTGCTTGTCCTTGACGAAAGACGGTGATATACATCGTCATGTCTCCAAGAGATATCCTTCCTGCAACTGTCTCAATAATTATCCATCCATAAGTAACATAGAAAGTAACGTTACTAAGCAAACCTAACAAATATCCCCACAACCCTCGTCGTAACGTTAAATCTTTGTCTTCGTGGAAAAGTTGATGGAAGTTATTACGGTAGCGTCGCAACAGCATTTCTCCCAACTGGTATAACTTTACTTCTTTAGCAAAATCTTCGCGCGCTACTAGGGTTTCTAAATAAGACTGTTGTCGAGCTTCCGGTGCCCTCCAGCTAAAAAGGCGAAAAGCTTGAGCAGCGAATTTGGTTTCGCCAATAAATGAAGGAATAGCCGCAATGACTAGTACTATTACAGCCCATATCGAAAACTTGACCAATAAGGCGCCGAAGGTTACGAGTGAAAGAGCATTCTGAACTAACCCAAAAGTCCGAGTTACCAAAGATAACGGACGTGATGAAGCTTCACGACGCGCGTTAGTCATCTTGTCATAAAATTCTGAATCTTCAAACTGAGGTAACTCTAGAGTTAAAGCTTTGCTCAATATAAGTTCATTGACCCTTTGTCCAAGCATTGCCCGCAACAAAGATTGACAAATATTCTGTCCCCGTTGACTTGCTGCCAGCAATATAACAGCTATTGCTTCCAACCCAACAAACATCAACGGACGATAGATATTATGATTCGATTGAGCAGATGCAATCACAGCATCTACTATCAACTTACCGATATAAGCCATCGCAGCGGGTAGTATACCTGCGGCTAGTGTCAACACTCCAAAAATAACAGTAAGATTCTTGCTCGTCGTCCATACCAAATTTACAGCACGCCCACTATAGCGGAAAACTCCAAGAGACTGCCGCAGCACGTTCCCGATTTTACTATTTCTCATATATCTAATATTAGTACAAAACCGTGTACTTTGAGCATTAGTGACGTTTTTACCCCTAAACGCCCAAACGACAACAAAGTAGGGTGTGTGACGCTAAAAAAAACTTCAACGCAGTTATACAACTTGTAGCGTCACGCACCGAATCAGAATTGTGACTCGCGCGCAGATATTTAGAACAGATGAGTTTTTTGAGTGAAGATGGGATGCATAAGAGTTAATATGTTGGAAGATTTGCTAGGCGCCTCATTATAACTCTTACCTCTGTGGTAAATAAATAATAAATGGTGCGTGAAAGCTACTCGTTTTGCGTTTTATTTCGTGTTTGTAATAGCTTTCACACACCCTACATAATAAAAATCAAAATTATTGAAATTTCAAATCTAGCGCATCGAATCTAAATCTAAAGAACTTATTCCGTGCGTTTCAACAAAAGTCATCATGCTGCCAAGCTGTACCCATATTAGTAAACAAGTTAGCAGTGAAATAGGTAGACCGATAGCTAAAGCGAGAAATGGGGGAAAGCCAAAAATCTCTAAACCTGAGACTAAAAAAGAGACTATCCCAATGGTTACACCCAAAAATGGAAACGATAAAGCTTTTTTTGATAAGACAGCACCGGAATTTTCGGCACCATCGCTTTGCCATTTAGTGACAACTGTTTTAAGGGTTCCGGCGAGTGCTGCACCCGATGTTACAGCTGCAAATAAACCAAATGCAAGTACAAAATAAGGCGGGTAGACAGGAAAATAATACACGCAGGACTCCTATTAAAAGCTAAACGTGAAAAAAATCAAAGGTTTTTATTTTTGGACACAATGATGCCACTGTAACAATAGTTTACTATCAATCGGTATAGCAATCGGACTTTTGTAAATAAGACAACAGTCAAGAGTCAGGAGTTAATCAATAAATTAGGTAAGGGCTATCTTTCTTACGTCGAACTCAGAAGTAACTTCTCTTCTTCTCTTCTCTAAAGTCTCTGTGTCTCCGTGGTAAAAAAATAAAACCCCCTAAAAAAGAGGGTTTATTATAATTCTTGATAGTACGTTATTTAGATTTCGGTTTATCAAACACGGCAAACATCGGCGACTTTGGTAAAATAGCAGCAACACCTTCGCGTGAAAACTCTGTTAATACACCAATAGCTGCACTCAATATTTTGTCAGGTTGTAAATCATCCTTGACTAAATTCCACAAACGTTGTACTTCTTCGGTGTGTAAACGGTCGTCTTCAGTTAACGCTAACACCAACTGGCGCCGTAAAAACTTTCCTTCATCCGACATTAAATATCGGATACCAAGTTTTGCTGTGGGTAATACGTCAAAGCTGTTATCGGTACGCGCGATACTAATTAAGTTTTCCAACCGCTCCCACTGGAATTTACCATTCTTAAATAGTATATTCAACAGACGGCGCCGTAGTTGAGGTGATTCACCCGTTAATAATCTGCGCGCGACATATGGATACGCGACCTCAACTATTTTAAAATTACGATTGAGACTAAGAGCTATACCTTCCTGCGTTACTAACGAACGAATAATTAAGGCAAACTTAGCAGGGACTCGGAAGGGATACTCATACATCAACTCTGAAAACTGGTCGGTAATAGTTTTAAAGTTAAACTCCCCAACGTTTTTACCTATCGCGTCTCCCAATACTGCTTCGAGTGCAGGAATAATTGGACGAATATCAGTATCAGGTGTCAAGAAACCTAAATTGACAAAATCAATAGCTAAATCCGAGTATTCTTTATTAGTTAAATGTACCAGCGAATCCACCAGCGTTTCTTTTGTGGTTTCATCGAGTTGATCCATCATCCCAAAGTCAATATAAGCCATGCGACCATCGAGAGTTGCAAACAAATTACCTGGGTGAGGGTCTGCATGGAAGAAACCATGTTCGAGTAATTGTTGTAACCCAGCAGTTACACCTATTTGAACTATTGCCTCTGGGTCTAAACCAGCTTCACGAATAGATTTTGTATCGTTTAATTTAAACCCGTTTATCCACTCTAGAGTTAAAACGCGGTTAGTTGTTTGGCGCCAGTAAATTTTTGGAACCTTGACAGTTGCTTCGTTACGGAAGTTAGCAGCAAACTTCTCAGCGTTGCGCGCTTCATTAAGATAGTCGATTTCTTCAAATAGCTTTGTTCCAAATTCGTCTACTATCAAAGTTAAATCGTGCCCAAGGTTGAGAGGCAACCACGGAGATAGCCAACTCGCTGCCCAACGCATCAAATATAAGTCAAGCGTTAGTGTTGGACGAAGGTTGGGACGCTGCACTTTTACCGCTACTTCTTCTCCCGTAGCAGCTAGGCGCCCACGATATACTTGACCTAAAGATGCTGCCGCAACAGGAGTAGGGGACAACTCGCTATAAACTTCAGATATAGACTCACTCAGTTGAGCCTCAATAATACGATAAGCGAGATTACTATCAAACGGCGGTAACTGGTCTTGCAGTTTAACCAACTCTTCTAGAAAATCCTTACGTATCAAGTCAGGACGTGTTGAAAGCGCTTGACCAACCTTGATAAAAGTTGGACCCAACTTTGTCAACATCATCCTTAACTGAGTTGCCCGCTTCAACTTATTTTGTTCAACACGGTCAAACCACTCATCGGACTTTAAACCAAGAATAAACCCAAGCATATACCATATTATCTTGATTGCCCTTGCCCAAACGCGCCAAGGACGAAACCGATAATAACTAGCTACAGCATCCGGACTGTAGCGAATAAGCTGAGTAGGTTGATACTGACCCACGCCGAACTTTGCCTCTCAAACCGATAAATTTACAATTAACAAAACTAACTTGCACCCAAAGGATACTCGTTGCCTTTTTTTAAAACAACTTGAATATGTACATTTCCAGGTAATATACAAGCTTGTAGTAACAAAAATTAACTACCTACGTATATATATCTTCAATCTTAATTATACTTCATAAAAGTACAACTAATGCAGTATTGACTCTTCCTTTAAGTACAATTAGAAATGCCTTCAAATTAGCATCATCAAAAAGCCCAAATGTAATCACTGAAGCATTTTGGAGCTAAAATGCACAATTCCTTCTCAAGAAGTAGAGGTGCCGTATCTTAACATTGAGTAATTATATGTAAAGAAATATTTTTAACATTTCTTAATATTTGTGTGAAATTAAAACTACCAAGATAGAAAATAATTTACTGTCAGCATAGATTTTATCTTATGGTCGTATCATCAACCAACACAAACCCACCTATCGAATACACACCAAACTTTCTAACACCAACTCAAGCTAACGAACTATACAACCACTGCCAAACCCTAGCATGGCGCCAAAACACCATTAAAATCATAGGTAAAACAATGCCCGTACCGCGACTAGAATGCATGTACGGGGATGAAGGATGCGATTATCTCTACTCAAAATCTGTTTTGTTACAGCCAATTCCCTGGACACCACAACTTCAAGAACTGCGCTTTGTCATCGAATCAACCACAGGCTACCCATTTAATATAGTATTATGCAACCGTTACCGAGATGGTCGCGACTCCAATGGATGGCACGCAGATAATGAAAAAAGTTTGGGTAAATCTCCAGCTATCGCATCAGTAACGCTTGGGCAAAAGCGTAAATTCCAAATGCGACAAGGAAAAAAAGGCAAACCAGTAGATATTTGGTTAGAACACGGCAGTTTATTATTGATGCATCCTGGGTGTCAAGAAACCTGGGTTCATCAGTTGCCCAAAACTACTCAATCCGTAGGAGAACGTATTAACTTGACTTTTCGACCACATGTTAAGGGGATTGGCAACGTTAGCACAGCATTGCTGATTGTTTGAATCAGCTTTCAGATTTTTGATTAAAATCTTGTAATACCCGGAGTATACGTCCCAAGTATGCCTCACGCCAAAAGTCCCGCTGTTGAATTGTTTTTTCGTCTGCTTGGTATGTTTCAATTTCTGTAATTGATACAATACCTTTTGACTCAAGTAAATGTTCGATAGTATCGAGACGTTCCCGCAAAACTGAAATTTCACCTGCCATCGCCATTATTATCGCTAATAATTTATCGGTTTGGGGGTCATCAAAATAAATAGGCCGTTTTCCCTTGGCTATTTTTTTCATTTTACAATTCTCCAGCTATAAATAAGTTTTGATATAATTATTTGGTTGCTGCAATGGTAAACCAAGTACCCCTACTTCCTAACTCTCCTTGTTTAGAATTAGAATTCGCTGTTGTTGCTTTCCAGGCGCCATTACGAATAAATGTTTGGGTAATTTTATCAACATCAAAACCCGCAAGAGCTACTACTTGCCCTAAGTCCAAATCGCGCATTGCACTCCAGAAAGGTTCGTTATTATTAGAAGTTTGCCAATCATATATGAACTCGCTAAACAAATCCATGTGCTGGTACAAGGGTGCTTCGACATGAATCATCATCCCACCAGGTGCAAGCAAACGGTGGCATTCACGCATAACGTTACGGATGGCTGGTGTGGGTATCTCATGTAGCAAAATATGAGAAACTATAAGGTCAAAGGATTCTGAAGCAAAGTTAGTGTGTTCGGCATTTTGCTGTGAGAAGTGTACTTGTTTATTCATAGCTTCTGCTCGTGCGTGGGCATAACGTAACATTGGCGCCGACACATCTACGGCAAATACTTCCGCTTCTGGGTAAGCATCTGCATAAGGCAAAGTGCTATGACCTACAGAACATCCTATATCAAGAATTTTTTGGGGTTGAAAATCAGGAAAATTTGGCTTTAAATAGTTTTTAACTACAGACAATCCCATATCATCATTTAGCGGTCCAAACCAACCCGAACCATAAATATAAGTTCCGCGATCGTAAATAGCACCAGCCGCAACATCATTTTCAGTAGATTCGCTGTGATAACTACCAGGCATACAATGAATATCTACCGCAGTTTGATAAACAGGAATTTTAAAATTGGGGTCAAGAGTTAAAGTTCCTAGTTCACCTCCCTTATCTTTTGCCTGCTCAATCAAAGACGGCAATTGTCGTTCGACTGCGATACCTACCGCATCCCACAACATTTCCTGGTTAATTCGCATTAGTGCCCCCCACCACCTATAATTAGGCTCCTGCTGCATAACTTGCTGAATTTCAAAACGATTCTGTGGAGAACGCTTATGTTCAAGCTCAAACTTTGGCTTCACTACTTTTTCATAGACTAACTTATTGGCAGGAGCTATATTATTGAAAATATACTTTTTCATGCTCTCTACAAATTTTTGCCGTGCCAATTCATCGTGAGTGGCTTCGGGAAGCATTTTGTGTTGGAATTGCATTGTCATAAAAACAACCTCGTACAATTAATTTCTACTATAGCAATCCTAGATCATTCATAAAAACTGTGCTTTGGTAGAGACAAGGTTTGATGGGGCTAAATTTTCGTTAACGTTTCGGCGCCGCTTCCCCAAATTTTATCAGTAATGCGATAGCGATGCTTACTATCATTATTAAGGCCATACTCAAAGCTGACCCAAAACCCCAGTTTTGCGTTGCTCCCAAAAATTGATTGTATATTAAACGCGCGCCTGTCATACTTGAGGCGCCACCAAGCAATTCAGGGTTAACAAAATCTCCGAATGTGGTAATAAATACTAGAAATGAACTTGCTGCTACCCCGGTTATTACTTGTGGTAGTGTTGCTTTGTAGAACACTTGTATGGGATTGGCACCGAGGTCTGCTGCTGCTTCAAGTTGACGTTTGTCTAATTTTTCGAGTGAAGCATATAAAATTAGTACCATATAAGGTAATGCACTATAAGTCATACCAATATACACTGCTGCATTTTGGTTAAGTATATTAAGTGTGGGTAATTTGAAGTAAGTTAATATAGTGTTGAGTAAACCTGTAGGACGCAAAATAGTTATCCAAGCATAAGACCGGAGTAACGAAGAAGTCCATAAGGGTAGTACAAATCCAATTAAGATAAAATTACGCCATCTTTGCGGCACTAGTTGAGCTATCCAGTAAGCAACGGGGAAGGCTAGAATTAAACATATTGCCGTAGTACCAAGGGCAAATGAGAATGAACGTCTAATTACTTGTAGATAAATAGGGTCAAGTATACGAGTATAGTTTGTAACCAATGCTTTCCAGATTTTATTCCAGTTTTGAAAGTCTAGAAACTGGTTGTAGTCTGTGATTCCACCTGGGTTGACTATATCTCCCGGTCGTATACCTGGTACTAAACTTAACTCGAATATGATTAATGTTGGTAGCACTAATAGTAGTATGAGCCAGATACCTGATGGCGCCAGTAGTAATAATGGTTCTAACCATTTGATTTTTGGTTTCGCGCGCTGGGGTTCTTTAACTTCGACGGTTTGAGGTAATGGATATTGTGTTGACATAGATTTTATTTTTAAGCGCTAGTTAATTGAGTCCAATATCGTTCGTACATTTCTTCTGCAGCACCAATGGCAGAGAGACGTTCGCATTTTGCGAGAATTTCTTTTTTGGGGAAGAGGGTTGGTTTGGTTTGTATTTGTTTTGGTAATTGTTCAAATGCTGCACGGTTGGGGGTTGCTAGACCTTGACGTTTGGTTAACTGCGCTGATACTTCTGGTTGTAGTAAGTAGTTTATCCAAGCATAGGCGCCTGTTGGGTTTGGTGCGCTTTTTAAAATGGCCAGTGTGTCAGTTGACAAAGATGTTCCGCTTTTGGGTATTACGTATTGCAATTTGGGGTTTTCTTTGGTGAGTTTGATGGCATCGCTGGAGTAACACATGGCAAGAAATAAATCTCCGGCTAACATTTTATTGCGCCAAGCGTCGGTGTCAAAGCCAGCAAGTGATGGTTTGAGTTCTTTGAGTTTTTCGTATGCTTGTTTGATTTCACTTTCTTTGGTTGAGTTGTAGGAATAACCCAACATTTTTAAGGTTCCTCCGAAAACTTCGCGCATGTCGTTGAGTAATGTCATTTTTTGATTGAGTGATTCACGATTTTTCCACAAATATTCCCAGTCATCCGGAGGAGTTTTGAGGATAGCTGAATTGTACATAAAACCCGTTGTTCCCCAAGCAAAGGGTATACTGTGGCGGTTGAACGGGTCGTAAGGAGGATTTTGAAACTGTGGAAATAAATTATCTACACCAACTAATAAGTTGTGTTTGATTTCGCTTAGTAAATCTTTTTCTACCATCTTTTGTACTGCATAGTCAGATGGATAGATTACACTATAGGCACCTCCACCTCCAGCTTGGATTTTTGCCTGCATAATTTCATTAGATTCGTACAGGTCTGCAAATAATCTAATCCCTGTTTGAGCCGTAAAAGTTTTGAGTAATTCTTTATCGTCGGCGTATTGTGTCCATGTATATAAATATAGTTGGTCGCGCTGTTGGGATGTGCTGGCACTCGCGCGTACATCGCCAAGTTTCCAACCACATCCAGCTAATGATAAACTCGATAAACTTAACAAAGATTTGATAAAATTTCTTCTACTCATTTTTCTATTCCTAACTCCTAACTCCGCTCCTCGTAAGTAAGGTGCGTGACGCTACTAGATTATTATTTTGTTTCACAATTTTTATGGCATCACGCACCCTACGATTCACTAATTGCGATACAGTCAGTTTCTGACCACCAAGCGTATATAGGTGTATTGTGGTCGGGGATCAAGCCTGCTGTATTTGGTTGCATAACAGTAATGCGAATTGTGGGTGTAATTTCGACTACGTAGTTGACGTGCGTTCCTAGATACATAACGTTGATAAGCCTCCCTTCAAAGCAATTGGCTTTTACACTGGGTTTATAAAGCGATAGCTGAATTTTCTCTGGACGCACGCTAACTATTACTGGTTGTGATTTTTGTGTGGGTGAAAATTCTTTGCGGCTAACGATTATTTCTAACTGCTGTTTTGTTAAAACTTGTAAATTATTAGCGTCAACATCAACGATTTGAGCATCGAATAGGTTAGTATCACCGATAAAATCTGCAACAAACGCTGTCCGGGGTTGTTCGTAAATCTGACTTGGGGTGCCAATCTGCTCGACTTTTCCTTTATTCATTACAGCAATACGATTGCTGAGTGACAGCGCTTCTTCTTGGTCATGTGTCACCATGATAAAGGTCAACCCCAAGTCTTGGTGCAGGTTCGATAATTCTACCTGCATTTCCTTGCGTAATTTTAAATCGAGGGCGCCAAGGGGTTCGTCAAGTAATATAACAGCTGGACGATTCACTAATGCGCGCGCTAAAGCAACTCGTTGCTGCTGTCCACCCGAAAGCTGGGCAGGAAAGCGAGCTTGAAAACCCTCCATTTTGACTTGCGCTAATGCGTCTTTAACACGGGTTTGAATATCTGACTTTGGTATCTTTTTTAACTTTAAGCCAAATGCGATATTATCCCAAACGTTTAAATGGTTGAATAAGGCATAACTTTGAAATACCGTGTTAACGGGTCTTTTATAGGGTGGAACGTTGGTCATCGACTCACCACGTATAAATAATTTACCTGCATCAACAGTTTCAAAACCTGCTATCATCCGCAAGGTAGTCGTTTTCCCACAACCGGAGGGACCCAAAATACTAAAAAACTCGCCCTGTTTAACATCCAAGTCTATACCATGTACTGCTGGTTCTTGGTTAAAGAACTTAAAAACACCTTGCAGTTCCACATCAACTGGCTTAGTTGTTGTCATATTACCCTGATTATCCCTAACAGCTTGCCACATAACCCGAAAATAAGCGTATTTATACGTAAATAAAAATCTGTTTGTGTAGCCTATAAGGCAGACAAAAAAAGACTCTTTGGTTTATTGTACCCATCAATCTTAAAAACACTCATTCCTAATTTTTGATTAAGTACCCGATAAAACCATCGCGCAATCGTATATAGATATCACTATTAGCACTACTATATAAATTACAGTTAGTCTTATGGCTTTAATAGAACAAAATCAACTAGGCAAGAAAAAAGAAACACGGACTGTTGGGCGTGGAGTCCAGTCTATAGCTTTAATAGTATTTACATTGGCTGCTTCTATTGGTATCGAGGCACGTTTGGCATATTTACAGGTTATGGAAGGACATTCATTCCGCGACCAAGCCAAAGCCAACAGAGTTCGCATTTTGGCGAAACAGCCAGAACGCGGCAATATTTTTGATAGAAATGGAAAATTATTAGCAACAACACGCTATCCACGTTCAGTATATTTGTGGCCAATGGCACATACAAAGGCGGGATGGGATGAAAAAATTGGTCCACGTTTATCTAAAATTTTAGGTCTTACCCAAGACGAAATTGAGCAGAAGCTTGAAGAAGCAGGTCCAAATTCGAGTTCGTTGGTGCGGATAGCGCGCGACCTCAACGAAGCACAGGTAACAGCACTCAAGGAGTATGAGAGCGAACTTCAAGGAGTAGAAATTCATACAGAGGCAGTTCGCTATTATCCACATGGTGCAGCAATGGCTCATGTGATTGGTTATACTCGTGAGTTAACACCTGACCAGTTGAAAAAGCGGAAAGCTGAAGGTTATCGTTTGGGCGATGTCATTGGGCAGATGGGCGTGGAAAAAGCTTACGAGCAGACGCTACGTGGTGAATGGGGTGGTCAGGAAGTACAGGTAGATAGTGCTGGACGACCACAAAAAGTTTTAGGTGAAAAGCAAGCAAAGGCAGGTACGGATTTACACTTAACAATAGATTTAGATGTGCAGATGGCAGCAGCGAAGGTATTGGCTGCAACAGGAAAAAGAGGCGCCATAGTAGCGCTTGACCCAAATAACGGGGCAGTATTAGCAATGGTGTCAAATCCAAGTTTTGACCCAAATATATTCTCGAAGCAGAAAGTCAGTCAAAGAGACTGGGAAGTATTACAAGGTAAAGAACATCCTTTAGTTAATAGGGCTTTAAGTGCGTTTCCACCAGCAAGTACATTTAAGATTATTACAACGACAGCGGGGTTAGAGTCGGGTAAATATAATCCAAATACAGTACTACAGACCTTTGGTTCTTTAACTGTGGGTGGGGTAACATTTGGAGAATGGAACCATTCGGGATTTGGACCATTAGGATTCCCTGGTGCGATGGCAAATAGTAGCGATACATTCTTTTATCAAATTGGACGTGGGGTTGGTGGACCGACGCTAATTGAATGGACACGGAAATACGGGTTTGGTCAAAGAACAGGGTTTGAATTTTCTGATGAAGAGTCCAAAGGGTTAGTACCTGATGAAACTTGGAAGCAAAAAGTGTTTAGAATACCCTGGACTGTGGGAGATACTATTAATATGTCGATTGGTCAAGGCGCCCTACAAGTAACGCCCTTACAGTCAGCTATCATGTTCTCGATACCAGCCAACGGTGGTTATCGTATTAAACCGCATTTATTAAAAGACCACGAAGAAGCCAAAAATTGGCGGACATCGATTGGTATGAAAGATTCTACCGTTAAAGTGTTGCGTGATGGTTTACGCAAAGTAATCACCGAAGGAACTGGTAAACGTTTGAATTTACCTTCAATTGCTCCCGCAGCCGGAAAAAGCGGTACAGCAGAAGCAGGTGTTGGGCGCCCAAACCACACTTGGTTCGGCGCCTATGCACCCTACGATAAACCAGAAATAGCCGTTGTTGCCTTCGGTGAAAACTCAGGTCAACACGGTGGAGACTTCTGCGGACCAATGGCATTAAAAGTACTCGAAGAATACTTCCAGAAAAAATACCCAGGTAAGTACGCAAAACCTGAAGTCGAAGGCGCCGACAAATCAGCCGCAGGAGACTCCAGCAGATAAACCAAAAAACTCTAAATATTATATCTTGTGTCTTGTATCTTGTGGAACGGGCATCCTTGCCCGTTTAAAATTTCTAATGTCTCAAGCACAAAATCATCAGCATCAATATCCCAATTAACCCAACGTATAGCAACGCGCGCCTTCCCAATATTTGGCGGAACACGAATAGTATTATCAAACACAACAAAAAAATTAATATTATCTAATAGCAAAAAATCAACTTTCAACAGTCTGAATTATAAAACCAATAACAGGCGCCCTCAATAACCGAGAGCGCTTTATACTATTTACTATGAGTTATGTGGGTCACTGAAGGCAGGGTTTTTAATAAATAATTCATCGGTTAGGGTTTTTAGAAACTCTACCAAGTCCTGTTTTTCTTGTGGAGTTATTTGGAAACCTGAGACGAAGTTACTTTTTAAAGGGTTTTTACTTCCTATTCCTGCGTACTCACCTGTTTTTATAGTTCGACCTCCTGCTGCGTAGTGGTCGATGACTTCTTCTAGTGTGGGTATACTACCGTCGTGCATGTAAGGTGCTGTTAAAGCGATGTTTCTCAAGGTCGGCGCCTTGAAACGTCCCATGTCTGAAGGTTTACGGGTGATTTCATGCACTCCTGTATTATTGGGTGGATACGCTCCTTTGGCATCGATGTTGTAAAGTCCTGTATTATGAAAAGCTATTTCTTCAAACGCTAAACGTTCGTGTTTGATGGAGTCGCTGAAGTTAAAGCCTCCATGACAATGAAAACATTCTAAACGTTCGCTGTTAAATAATGCTTCCCCTCGTTTTGCTGCGGTTGATATGGCGCCAAAGTCTCCACCGTAGCGGTAACGGTCGTAAGGAGAATTTACTGATATTAAACTGCGTTCAAACGATGCTATCGCTTTAGTAATATTTTTAAGATTTACGCTGTCTTTTTCATTAAATGCAGCAGCAAATAATTTTTGGTAATTAGGGTCAGAGCGCAACTTGTTTAATACTTCTTTGTCTTTACCTGATAAACCTAGTTCTACTGGACGCTCACCAAACATTGGTACTAATGCCTGTACTTCGAGCTTTTTCATACCTGGATGTGCCCAAGTAAGTACAGAGTTGTAAGCAATATTAGCTAAACTCATTGAACTACGAGGATGTTTTTCTCCAGTTGCTCCCACTGCTACAGGTTTTGGGTCAGAGAATGCAAACCCTTGGATATGGCATGAAGCACAGGAAAATTCCCCCGTTACAGAAAGGCGCCTTTCGTAGAATAAATGTCTACCTAATTCTACTTTTTCTTTTGTCATTGGGTTATCAGCAGGTACAACTGGCTTTGGCATCCAGGCTGGAATATCCCACACATAATTATTACTGGGGATAGGCACCGATATTGCTTGACTTAAACCATTTGATAAACAGAAAGTCAGCGCGAAAATCACTGTTAGACCAAAGCAGCGTTTCCACTTATAAAGCATGTGTATTACTTAACGCTAAAAAATGTTTGTGATTGAGTTTGATTACTAGAGGTTATTCCAAGATTTGTAAATATGCCAGTGCAGTCAGAGTCATTTGGTTCGGACATACATCCCGGCACCGTTCCAGGTTGGTTACGGCTTAAATCTGTATTCTCTAGCAATTTAGCAATATCAGCAACAATTATATTTTGACTTGGGTCAAAGTTATTTAATGTAATAGTTGCTCTGTTCGGATTGCTACATTGGGTTTTAGGCTTTTGACTCGTTGTTTCAGCTTGACAAGCTGTACTGCCCAAGTGAATGAGAAAACCTTTAGATTGACCTTCATCACCATGCGAGTGTTGTTTTTGACCAGTAGAAGGGATTTGAGAAGTAAAATCAATACAAGCAAACTTGTAACCAAATTGCCAATTCCACCATAATGATGTCAGGTTTAGCGGTGAAGGCGCCAGAGTCGAATCTTCGTGATTAAGATTTTCTGGAACACCTAGGGTGAATTTTACAGCTTTGTATTTTCCCTTGGGAACCGTGCCAACAACGATATCGCGCGTCTCAACTGTACCATTAACGCAGGCGCCTGTTTTGTTCTCAAAGTCGATTAATGCCACGTTTTGATACTGCCATTTGCCATCTTGGGTAAGAGTCAGAGGAACGACTTTACCTTGTGTATCAATTAAAGAAACATCAGAAACGTAAAAGCGGAAGTCTAAGGGAGTCACAGTTGTAGAAGCTTTGCCCAGCTTGTAATAACGACCACAAGCGAAAGGTTGATTATTAACTCTACCAGCAAATTTAATTGTAACCTGTTGAGTGGTATTCGCCCCTTGAGAGTAAGCTGTACCTGAGAATGGAAGGTTTCCTAAAGTCAAAGCAAGCGCTAAATATTTTAATGATAATTTCATAATTGAAATGTCATCCTCACTATGTGAAGCATCTTAAATATTACTCAAACTTTATATCATACCCTACCATAAGGGTAAATACTCTGCATTAAAGATTACAACAAAAGCTGTGCTTTACGTTCTAATTATATATAGTGTGAGTACTATAATATTCCGCGTTCACTCGTATGATTTCTAATTAAGTAACGAACCGCAAAGGACACAAAGGACGCAAAGGAAGAAAATAAGAAGCTCAAGGAATTTTTTTTTACTATAAATTGTGATGTTTTCTTAAAATCATAAAAGCTCTATTTTAAAACTAACTTACAGCGTATTTCGTGAACTTTCGTACAGAAGGAGGATGAAATCCTATTACAATATCTTCCTTACTTACTCCTTGCTCAACAAAATCTGCGGCAATATCATCTTCAGTTCCATTCCATTGAATCCAAATCTTACCATTCTTAATATCAATGTGGAGAATACAACTATGTATCCAATTTTGACCTTCCCACCCTACATAAACAATTTGATAATGGTCACGTTCAACATCGAAAATTGTTTGTATTTCAACATCCCCATAACCATATTTTTGCCTACCATATACAAGTAGTGCATCTTGTACAAGCTGGCGATATTTTAGTAATTTATCCATTCAACGATAACCTCCTCCGCAATATCATAAATAAGCATTTTTACTCGATGTTCTTCTATCATTTCTTTAGGAAACTCTAACTGAAAAAATGTATTGTAAGCGTTTTGTGGCACCGCCAAGTATAAAACACGGTCTGGTTCTTTTTTCCGTAGTGCGGCTCTATAATTAATAAACTGTCCCAATGCTGTATGAAATTCTGAAATAGCAGACGATTGCTCTAAGAAGCTTTTAATTTCAACAGCTATTTTCTGGTCTTCCCTTTCTGCCACAATCATTTTTTCCGCCGTCAAATCAATAGACATTTTGACACCACCTATAGAAAACGTGAACTGGTCACTTGTAATATGCCAGCCATCCTTCTCTAAAGCTACGCGGACAACTTCATGAAAGGCATCTTTAGCAGACATTTGTACTGATAAGAATGTATTCTATCTCTATACTACTTGTTGTTTGCCAGATCAGCGACACATGGATACCAACACTAAAATTAGCGCTTTACAAGACTTTACAAAAATTGTACCCTACTACTAAAGGTTACAGAAAAAACACTTTATTTATTGCCATGACACAACTATCTCAACCACCACGCACTTTACCGCGTAAATTTATACTGCCAGAAGAATTAGCTCGTATTCAGGAACAACGCTCTACACTTGCAGCGCGGTGTCGTATTATATTTGAACGTGTTCGACCCAGCTTGATAGAAACACACTATAATTGGCACATTGCCATTGACCCCGATACCGAAAAGTATTTAATTGATCCAACTTTAAAAGGAATAACAGAAAAAATTGTAGAAACATACGGTTACAGCAATGAACCAAAGCTGACAATCTTCCGGCTCAATGATACAGGTAGCTGCGGTCGAATATAGTAAAAGGAAGATTTAGTAATTATAATACCACCATCCGTTACATCCGTTATATCCGTTGCCAATTATTACACTACTCCAAAAGCTCTAGCGCTTTGATAGAAAATGAAACTAGTTACCCATGCTAAACTTACTGACCAAGCAACAGACATCCATGTAAACTTAGTACTCTTAGATTCGGCTTTAATCGCTGCTACTGTAGAAAGGCACGGAACATACAGTAAAGTAAAAAGCATAAAGCTATATGCTTGTACCCAATTAATTTGTTGAGCAATAACTGTTCCTAAACTGTCTTCTTGCGTTGCGTATATTACAGCTAAACCACCTAATACTATTTCTTTGGCGATAAAACCAAATATCAATGCTACTGCAAGTTGTGGGTTAATTCCTAAAGGCGCCAATATAGGTTGTGTAATTTGACCTATCATACCAGAAATAGTTTGCGCGCTGGCTGGTGGTACGTTAGTAGGAAAATTATTACAAAACCATATAGCTATAACTCCAAAGATAATAAACCGTCGCGACCAGAATAAAAAGTGCATTGCTTCACGCCACGCGCGCAGTATCATTTGTTTGAAGGTGGGAAAACGATATGGTGGTAGTTCTAACACTAACGGTTCGGTATTCGGAAATTGACCTTTAAATACTGCCGCTGTAAAAATTGCTGCTAAGAAGCTAAATAAGTATAAACTAAATAAAACAATAGGCGCCTGTTTTTGAGTAAACAGTGCAGTTGTCATAAACACAAATACATTCAAACGCGCGGAACACAAAGAAAAAGGAATTACAAGCATTGATAGCATTCGCAAAGCAGGAGAACGCATTACCCGTAACCCCATAATTGCAGGAACGTTACACCCAAACCCCATCAGCGACATAACAAAAGAACGACCATCTAACCCTAAACGTTCCATAAACGCATCCATTAGATATGCGGAACGAGATAAATAACCACTATCTTCAATAACTGCCATGCAAATAAAAAATAAGAATATAACAGGTATGAAAGCTGCTACTGTTCCTATACCTTCATAAAGACCATCTATCAAAAAGTCATGGAGAAATTTGCCCCACGTACCTAAATTAATTAATCCAGCAAGTAACGGCTCAATTGCTGTATCCTTGACCCAAGCTAATAATTCAGCTAATTTATCCTGCATGGGTATACCCAAAGCATAAATAAACTGAAACATTAAATACATGGTGCCGAAGAATATAGGCAACCCCAGCACTGGATGCAGCAGAATACTATCTAAGCGAGTTGTGAGGTTTTCTTTGATGTCCTCAACATTACTAACTGCTTCTTGTAATAACTTCTCCATTTCGGCAGTTATTTCACTTTCCAAGGGGAGTTTAGCTTCAATATCCCCAACTATTATTGATTTGTTTTGTTTTGCTAATTCATCTCGAACTGTTTTGTACGCTTGCCCATAACCTTGCCCAAACTTCGCACTGAACGGTACAACAGGCATTTTTAAATGGTCAGATATCTTCTCATGATTTACTTCTACACCAAAAGCAGGCGCCTCATCTGCCATATTCAACAGTAACACTGCTGGCACTCCTAAGCTTTTGATTTGTAAAGCTAAACTAATTTGACGGTCGAGTTGAACGGTATTAAGAATGATTACTATTAGATGAAGTGGTGTAGTGGCTAAAAATTTCCTTACGACCTCTTCGTCTTCTGAAAACCCTCGTAAATCATATATACCAGGCAAATCGACAACTTGGGTTTCTTTCCCTCCCATTTTAATGTTTGCCGTCATTAGGTCAACAGTAATACCTGGCCAGTTACCGACACTCGCATTGGCGCCTGTAAGTCGATTAAAAAAGGTAGACTTACCTGTGTTAGGCATTCCCAAAACAGCTATTTGCTTGACTCCCTCAATAATTTCGTTGTCAGATGGGTTACAGGTATTGCAATGAGTCATTTTGACGCCTCTGATATTAGAACTAGTTGAATTGATTTTGCATCACGACGACGTAACATTACTTCTGTTGTCCCCACACGAACATGAACTGGACCACCTAAAGGCGCCTGTCGCAGCATCTTTATTTGCCGACCCGCACGAAACCCAAGTGCCAATAAGCGTTGTTCTAAAGCAGCTTCTGCCGAAATTCCCGCAATAATAGCAGTCTCAAAAGGTTCCAAAGAGGTAAGCTCAATTTTGGACATGTTAGTATATATAGATATTATAATCAAAGTATAATTAATGATTATAACAAATAATTACTTGATAAATTTTATGCATCAATGAACTTTATAGACAACCTTATATTTGAGTTTAATAATTTGATTTGCTGAGTCTAAATTTGAATAATCATCATTATCATTGTAACTTCCGTTTATAGCCTCCAGCAGCCATCATACCCCACGATTCATCACCATATACACCAGAAGATTGTGTTTCTGCTCTCATTTCTTGGATTTGAACAGTGAGTATTATTTGTAAATTAGATTCTTCTGCTAAAATCATTGCATGTGCATATACATTTTTGATTGCTTCTCGTCTCGCTCTATCTCTGTTCTCTTCATTGCTTCCAAATATAGGGCGCCGCATGTTGAGAGTAAATTTATAGCGTTGGTTATCAAATAATTGTTCCATAGCAGAAAGCGCTTTTGTTAAACGTGACATATTTTGAGACGAAATAATAATTTTTTGATATGCTTCCTGTCCTGGTTTATTCCTTTGATTCCAAGATTGCCAAGCTTCAGCACCTCCCTCTTGTAGCTCTGAATGCTCTAAACCTGAAGATAAAAGAGTTTCTATACAACGATTACGAAGACTTATAACTTCATCAAACGCTGTCTCAGACTTGACTGCACGAACACTAAGATTTATATCTGCTACGTATTCTTTGACTGTTTTTGTATAGCTTGATTCGCCAATAACCTCAATTTACTGCTCCATTTTTTACAGTCCTCTCAACTATTGACTTTCATTTTACGTTCCTCCGTGAGCTAAGAAAAAGCTTATTTTTTAGATTTACCCCACGGAAAAAAACAAAGAAAGCTCTAGTATTTATTTATACTAGAGCCTAAAAATGGATCATCTACCAAAAAAATAAGCGGAGGTGCTCTTTTTCTACAGTTATTTTATATTATTAAGTACATTTTTTCTATATTTTAAATAAATTTTTAACTTATTCCAGACTGTGGTGCCTGATATTTTATAGTACAGTAAATAATACACGCAGTGTGATAATCTACATATTATTCGTTGCAAGAAGTGTTTGCGTTGATTGTAATAAGGTTGTTAGAGGTTCATTCACTGATTGCTGTTGATTTAAATTACTGGGGCTATTTTACTGGTGGTTATGATTTTTATCTGAATTTTACTGGGGTTATTTTACCGTATCCCCCAGTAATTAGGAACGGCGCCTGTAAGACAGAAAGAAGTTGCTCACCTTATATAAAAACACCCAGTAATTCTAATATCCGTTTCACTGGAACTTTATCGGCATCTAGTTGAATAACTTGATTTAGTAGACGCTTGGGAATATAGCGTGATGACTTGATAGCACGCTCTCTAGAGTTCCAAAACTCATAGTGATACCAGGGTTGTGAGTACTTTTTCCCGTTAATGATGATAGTTTTCCATTGAATACAACCACTTCCATCACCTTTGTGTCTTCTTGTCTGACTATGACCTGGAAGAGTGCAAATAAAATCCGAGTCATTTTTACTGGTGGTTGTGTGTGTACTGGCGCCGTTGTGAATATCCACTCCATAATTCTGGTCGCTTGAACTTGATATAACACCCAGCAAATCCAGTATCTCTCTGACTGGACGCTTCTGTTTATCAGCTTCTGTTATTAACCCCAGTAATTTTTTAGGAATATACCTGCTGTACTTGTTCCCATTCACTTTCCAGTGATAGTAAGCCTGATTGTACTCCCTACCATTTTTGGTAATCGTGCGCCACTCTATGTAACCGTTCCCCTCTCCCCATCTGCGCTTTTTACTATATTTTTTACTATATGTAGTTGGATCACTTGAGTTTACTTCTTGCTGTTTGTCTGAATTACTGGGGCTGTTTTCTATATCCCCCAGTAATTGCTCTTTAGTACTAGAATCAAAACTCTCCCCTGTTCCACCCTTATCTTTCTCAGGTGAGGCATGACAGGTGCCGTTATCAGAATCGTCTTTTTTTGAGTTTGAGTACTCGCCACCATTTTCTCTAACTCGATTGTTGACTTGATACGCAGAAGCAGGATATGTTTCAACGATTACAGAATAACTTGGCTTTGATACTGGTGCGTCATGCTTGGGCGCCTCGGTAGATAACTGGCTATAAATTGGAGTTAGTTCCATAATTAATAAACACCCTCACCAATAACTACAATTGCCAAATGCCAACAATTCTTCGTTTTCAGATGCGATACTAAAAAGTAAGCTCTATAAACAATTTACTTCACTAATAGTGAATCTTAGTTAATTATCAGTGAATTAAGTCACCATGTCAACAATGCTGATACATAAATGTTTCGACGAAACTCTAAGAAAATATAGTATTACTGGGGCGGTATTGTCCCGGCATGTTGGTGTCAGCCCTTCTCATGTGTCACAATTTAGAAACGGTAAGGGTGGCGCCGTGTCGCATACGACTTTAGAACAGATGCTGGAAGCTTTGGAGCAACTGGCGCCTGGGTCAAGGTTATACTTCTGCCTATTGCTTGCTGGAAAAAATCCGGTTGATTTTCTGGCTAGCTCTCAAAACCCAGACTTGCGCGAGCTTGTTGTCTCTGCTACACCTGCTGAAAAAGCCGAGATACTAAATACAATTGCAAACTGGGTTGTAACTAGTAAAGAAGAACCTCTTAACAAAAAAATTGAACTAGAGTTAGCTGGTTAATATTCAAAATAATTAATTATTATGCCATGTTGCACAGGTGCCCTCATTTTCTCTACAACAATCTATTTTTTGCAGGCGCTGTGATGCTCGTGCTAAGATTCCCGACAACCCAGAGCGTGCGTCGGGAATCTTAAAGGTACGTAAAGAGTAGTTTTAACGCTCATCAATATTATTTGCTATTAATTAATGGTATTCTTATTATGTTTAAAGCTTGATTTTATAATAAAAACGCGCCAATTGTAGTTGATAGCAGAAATTACTGCCTTATCTATACAGGTAAAATAAAGCTAATTATTCACTATTACTATAAACGCTGCTGACACAATATTCTTATGCGGCTTTTGGCTTCAACTGGAATGATTTACACGAGCGAAGTTTCCTAGACATATAACTAAACATATAAATAAATAAATACTATAGTTATGATTAGAAAAATCTATTAAAAATACAGCTTATTGTAATTGTCCCTAATAGACCAGATATAAAAATTACTTTATCTTAAGATTGTTTGTAATTTATTATTCAAATAGGTAGCTCTCAAGAGTATATCGGTTCCGATAAGTTCTCGGTTGGCAGTATATAGATACAGATAATACAAATAGTCTTAGTTGACATTATATTTTTATGGCACTATTAGATTCTGGATTTGGCAAGAAGAAGGAGACACGCACCGTAGGCAATGGTCTCCAGTCACTGTGTCTAATTATATTTACACTTGCCTCAATCACTGCAATGGGCGCCCGTTTGGCTCATTTACAGGTTGTGCAAGGCAAAAAATACTCCGAACGCGCGCAGTCAAACCGAGTACGAGTTATTCCCAAACAACCCGAACGGGGAAATGTTTTTGACCGCAACGGGAAACTTCTTGCTACAACTCGTTTCCCACGTTCGGTGTATTTATGGCCAATGACACATACAAAGTCAGGATGGGATGAGAAAATTGGTCCGCGTCTATCTCAAATTTTAGGTATCCCAGTTGAGGAAATTGAGCAAAAACTCGAAGAAGCAGGTCCTAATTCCTCTACGCTTGTACGTATCGCTCGCGATTTAAGCATGGAAGAAGTTACTGCACTCAAAGAATATCACCACGAACTTCCTAACGTTGAAATTCATACCGAGGCAGTACGCTCTTACCCGCATAAACACGAGTTAGCACATGTGCTAGGATATACTCGTGAATTAACAGCCGAACAACTCAAAATGAGGGAAGACGAAGGTTATCGTCTTGGTGATGTTATCGGACAAATGGGTGTAGAAAAAGCTTTTGAAAAACACCTGCGCGGTGAATGGGGTGGACAAGAAGTCGAAGTTGATGGTCGCGGGCGCCCACTCAAAACACTAGGTGAAGTACAAGCAAAGCAAGGTAAAGATTTACACTTAACAATTGATTTAGATATTCAAAAAACAGCAGAAAAAGCTCTGAATGGAAAAAATGGTTCAATTGTCGTGATGAACCCAAACAACGGGTCTATTTTAGCAATGGTTTCTCATCCGACTTTTGACCCGAATATTTTCTCTAAACAGAAACCAAGCGCGAAGGAACTACAAAATGTTTTGCAGGGTGAGGGATATCCGCTAGTAAATCGAGCTTTAAGCGCTTTTCCTCCTGCGAGTACTTTTAAAATCGTTACTACCACTGCTGGGTTAGAGTCCGGTAAATTCAAAGCTAATACAATCTTACCTACTTTCGGCTCGCTGAATATTGGTGGTGTAACTTTTGGTGAGTGGAACCACGCTGGGTTTGGTCCACTAGGATTCACTGGTGCAATGGCAATGAGTAGCGACACTTTCTTCTACCAAATTGGTAGAGGTGTGGGTGGTGAAACGATGATTGAGTGGACACGTAAATTTGGGTTTGGTCAAAAAACCGGGTTTGAATTTACAACTGAAGAATCCAAAGGTTTAGTACCAGACGAAGAATGGACGCAAAGAGCTTTAAAAATGCCTTGGACTATTGGTCACACTATTAACATGTCTATCGGTCAAGGCGCCTTGTTAACAACTCCTTTACAAGTAGCACTAATGTTTGCTGCACCTGCTAACGGTGGTTATCTCGTGCAACCGCATTTGTTTAAAGACAACGAAGATGCTAAAAACTGGCGTAAACCAATCGGGATGAAGCCAGAAACAGTGAAAATTCTACGCGATGGCTTACGCAAAGTCATCACTGAGGGTACAGCAAAAGCCTTAAATTCGCCAACAGTGGCGCCTATTGCTGGTAAAACTGGTACTGCTGAAGCTTGGAGAAAAGGAGTTAAAGAAAACCACGCTTGGTTCGGTGGTTATGCTCCTGCTGATAAACCAGAAATCCTAGTAGTCGTCTTTGCCGAACACTCCGGTGGTGGTGGTGGTAGCGTTGCGGCGCCTTTAGCTCTACAAATTATGGAAGACTATTTCCAAAGAAAGCACCCCGGCAAATACCAAAAACCTGAAGTGAAAAAGTAGGGTGTGTGACGCTACCAATAATCTTTAAACGAAGCGCAAGTCTGGTAGAGTCACGCACCAAAGCTCAAATCCCAAACAAATCAGTATTAATGGTGCGTGAAAGCACTGTATTTGGCGTTACATTGCTTGATAGTAATAGCTTGAAAGCACCCTACCCAATGCGCGTTGGCGCCTCAAAATGCTTAAGTCAGTGACATTCATCAGTAGGGTGCGTGACGCTACTAGATGATTGCTTCGTTTCAGAATTGTTATGGCATCACGCACCCTACAAATTGTTCTAATAATTTATCTACACTGGCATTATGGTCTAAAAATGAGAACAAATGTCTATAACGCAATCTACCTTCCTTGTCTAACACAAATTGTGCAGGTAACGGGGCGCCTAATGCTTGCCCAGTTTGATACGTCCGAAATACTCTACAACTAGGGTCACTCAGTAATGGCATTTTCAAACCCAAATCTTTTACTACTATTTGGCTTTGTCTTTCATCTGTACTTGTTACCATTAATACTTCAATCCCACGATTGGTAAACTGCTCGTAGTTTTCGTTCAAAGCTTTAATATGGGGGAAGCAAAACGGACAATACTGCTTTTCTGTGAAAATCCGAGTCAATGCCAGTAAAACAGGCTGTTTATTGCGATAGTCTGATAATTTGACAATTTTACCATTTGTTATATCAGGTAGTTGAAAGTCAGGAGTGAAAAACCCCATCAACAGCTTGTCGTATGCAGGAATAGGCAAAAAGTTGCGCGCGAAACGCTCGTTAAACAATCCTCTAAAATCTGTAGAAATAGCCATCTCTATATACCTGTTGATTTATACCGAATCTTAGATTTATTCTATTAAAAACCACAGCTAAACACGGTTTTAAGCAGTTTGTATTCCTTTACCTGTTAATTCTGACCAACTTGGGTGAGAATAAAGTAAGAAACTATACGTGTTTATCTGTGGTTATTTCTATTATGATTCGTGCCTCCAACATCAACTGTTAGAGTTTTCTTGCAATCGGCGCCTAAACGCTCGCAAAGTAAACTTTAGACTTAATTGGGTCAGGGTTCATTGTCTTGTCACCTGGTTGCCAACCAGCAGGACAAACTTCATCGGGGTGAGACTGTACGTATTGAATTGCTTGCAATGTTCGTAATGTTTCATCAACGCTACGACCAAATGCTAAGTTGTTAATAGTCGCGTGTTGGATTGTCCCATCTTTATCAATGATGAACAAACCACGCAATGCTACACCTGCCGCTGGGTCGAGAACGTTGTAAGCGGTGCTGATTTCTTTCTTAATGTCAGAAACAAGCGGGTAGTTTAGGTCACCTACACCACCAGATTTACGATCTGTTTGTATCCAAGCAAGGTGCGAAAATTCACTGTCAACTGAAACACCTAGTACCTCAGTATTGACTTTTTTGAATTCTTCGTAACGGTCGCTAAATGCTGTAATCTCAGTTGGACAAACGAAGGTAAAGTCTAGGGGGTAAAAGAATAGTACGACATACTTACCGCGATAATCGGAAAGTTTTACTGTCTTAAATTCTTGGTCTAGCACAGCTGTTGCTGTAAAGTCAGGAGCTGTTTGACCTACACGAATGCTTTCTGTCATATATTATTCTCCCTCATTGCTTATACTGCTTATACATCTATAATCGGCACCAATAACTTTGATTGCTTTTGCACCAATGTTACGTTCTGCGCTTTACTATTTAATTACGAACTGTTACGACTATATCATACTCATAACGATTTTGAGTAAATAATGTTAGATGATTTAGATAAGCGGGAATGGTTGTTAACTAATGGTTTAGGGAGTTTTGCAAGTGGAACAGTTACGGATATCCGCACCCGGACTTACCACGGGTGGTTTTTTGCTGCTTTAAAACCACCAGAAGAGCGTACTCTACTGTTATCACATATCGAAGCAAGTTTGGAGTTATCCGACTGCGCTATACCACTAGGAACAAACTATTGGGGAACAGGTGAGATTGAGCCATCTGGGTATAAGCTACTGCGTAACTTTAATAATAATCTAGTGCCGACGTGGGAATGGGGTGATGACCAGTGGCGCCTTGAGCGACGTTTAGTAATGCCGTATGCAGCCCAGGATAAGGGAGAAGAATCTTGTAATACAGACAATACAAATGTAATTAGTGTTGGCAGTCATCGTTTACTGATTCAATATCGTTATGAAGGGGTAAAACCAGCATTATTAAGGCTAAGGTTATTAATTGCTGACCGAGATTTCCATCACCAACAAATCATGACACCATCTTTAAAGTTCTCTGAAATGTTGGGAGTACAACAACTTTGCTTGCAAGCAGATAATAATGGTGTTGGTACACCTTGGCATTTACGTTGGACACGAGGTGAGTATAAGCAGGATGCTGTATGGTATTGGAATTATAGTTTGCCAGAAGAAACTGGACGAGTACTAAGTGATAAAGAAGACTTGTATAGTCCAGGGTATCTAAGTGTAATAATGGAACCAGGGGATACTATTACTTTGGAAGCACGAGTTGGTTTTCCTGAAAGTTATCAAGATTACTTAACAGACGAAACTTTTAATCAAGCTGTTAAAGTCGAACAGCATCGGTTTTTAGGGATAGGAGACAAGCAATTATTAAAAGCTTGTGACCAATTTATTGTTTATCATCAGTATACAAATAGTCCTACAATTATTGCTGGATATCATTGGTTTGATGATTGGGGGCGAGACGCTTTAATCGCTTTACCAGGTATACTATTAGCTACTAAGCGCTATCAGATTGCCAGAGATATCTTAAATACTTTCGGTAAATATTGTCGCTATGGTTTGATTGCAAGTTATTTACCAGTTACAAACGATGAACCTATATATAACAGTGTAGATATAGCTTTATGGTGGATTGAAACACTTGGACTATATCTTGAAGCAACACAGGATTGGGAATTTCTGGCTTTACAATACCCCGTTGTACAGCAAATTTATAAAGCTTACATTGGTGGTACTCGCTATAATATCCATGTGGATTCTACTGATGGGCTAGTAAGTTGGGATAATCAAAGTGTAGCATTAACATGGATGGACGCTATTGTTAATGGGCGCCCAGTTACTCCTCGGCGAGGTAAACCTGTGGAAGTGAATGCACTGTGGTACTCTGCTTTATGTTGGGCTTCACGATGGTCAGAAATTCTTAGCGAGTTACCTAATCTACCAAATATAGACTGTAAAGAACAAAGGCGCCTAGCTAAACAATCTCGACGTTTTGCAATGCAAGCAGAGTCAGTAAAAGTGTCACTGCAAAAGTATTGGAATTCCAATTTAGGTTACCTTTACGATACAATTGAACCTGATGACCGTCGTAATTGCCAGATACGTCCAAATGCTGTACTCGCACTATCATTTGCTCACTGTGGATTTACACAATTGCAAGGACAACAAATACTTGAAGTCGCACGCGAGCGGTTATTAACACCATACGGTCTTCGTAGTCTTGACCCACTTGACCCTGACTACATCGGTAAATACGTAGGCAATCAACAACAGCGTGATTATGCATATCATCAAGGTACAGTCTGGTGCTGGTTAATTGGTGCATTTATTCGAGGTTGGCAAAGATTTAATCCAGATAAACCACTACCATTTTCCTTCTCACCTTTACTTCATCATTTTGCATTTACAGGATGTATTAACTCAATTTCCGAAATCTTTGACGGTGACGAACCACACACACCAAGAGGAGCAATAGCACAAGCAAAATCTGTTGCCGAAGCCTTCCGATGTTTGGTATCATAAGTTTGTTAATAATAAATATTGAATCCTGCCCAAAATATCGGCTTTGCTGTATTCACATTACAATTAGGCAGGCGCCCAAATAAACAGTCAAGTTGAGTGCGACGTAGTGCTTCATCGCACGGGAGTCTATCTAAGTAGTGATAAAAACTGGTCATAAAAGATACAGCGATTCTATCATCAACTTCCCATAAGCAACCTAAAATGCTTTGAGTACCTGAACGCCAAAGTGTTTCTGGTAAACTAATAATCCAGCGTCCTGGAAGAATAAAATTATTCGCTGACCAGCAACTAGAAAGGGTAACATGACACAGTTTGCTTAAATCTATTTGAGATAATTCTCGCAGTGTCAAAATTTCTTGTTTTCCGTCAGAGTCTATTAACACCAGTCCTGACTGGTCGGGTTGACTTGGATTAAAGGCGCCGTGACAAGCGATATGCAGTAAACTGACTTTACTAATGCTTTCGATAATTACGTCTTTTTGTGCAGAACTGTTACGCAAAGTTAAACAATTTATATTATGACGGTTTAACCAGTGATTAATATGTTCAAGTTCTTTGTTAACACCTGGTAATGGATTATACTGACTATTCCCTTTAGATATGCCAACAACTAGTGCTTTTGCTTTGTTTAAGAATGAAGATGATTTGATGTGTTTCGCTTTTGACTCATAAGAAATGGATAATTTATAATGTTCTATTAAATACTTAGTTTTATAAACTATTGTCGCAAAAGGAAAACCATGTAGTATATCATCTGGCACTATATTTAATGCTTGGATATGTTTAGGTATACGCTCCAGAATTTGTGGTATTTGTAGTATGCCAGCGAGATTATAAGTTAATTCTTGCTCTAATGGTTGATTATCTTGGTTGCTATTGAAATTTATGTCACGACTACGATTTATATTTTCAATGTTTTTATACCAATTTTGTACAAGATTACGTACAGCAAGACGAGTAGTAGGGATAATGTGAAAGTCAAATAAAAGCCATCCGGTAACTATAACTAATGCCCGGTCTGGTAGAATTAGGAATGTCAATGTTACTCTGTCACGAGGATGAGTAAGAAGACGGCGCCAAGCTGGTGTTATTTTATTAGATGTTGGTACTTTTACGTTGGCGCCTGTTGTTGTACGTTTTGCGATGGTATCTTTATATTTGTCAATATGTCCGAGCAAAGCATTCAAAGAATGTATTAAGTTTAATTTCAGCCAAGCACGTAGTAAAATATTAGGTGTCTTTATTTTGTGTTGTAATTGCTGTAAGTGCTGAATTTGTGTTGCAATATATTCTTCATCTGCTGTCCATTTATTCAGCAAGTACATTGTCTGTTCTTCTTGCTTTAATGTATTAGTAATTTGCTCAAGTAATTGACTTGTTGATGCTGTTAATGGTTCGATTTGGGAAAGTGGGTAATTTAAACGATTTCGACACCATATTATAATTCTTTGAACTTGCCAAAGCTCAGGTTTGAGATTGAGTACTTCTAATTGCGAAGACACTTCCATCAGTATCTCATGCGCGCGGTGAATTTTATCTAAGCTGTCTTGTTCTTTACCTTGATAGTAACAAAACATCCCTTCTAACACACGTATTTGAACTTTAATTAAATCTGAATCGGTATTGAATACTTTTTTGATATGCTGAAGTAAACTATTGGCTTTGTCTAAATTTAACTGGCTTAAATGCCACTGGAAAGCTAATGCACGGTCTTCAAACCAAGCTAAATAATTGGGGGACTGACTTGATAAATCTAATTTTCCTTGAATTTCAATAGTTGCTTGAGTCGGTTCTGATGGTTTACGCATGTCCCACACAGAAGCAATTGGACTAATACCGCGACTACGAGCATGAGATAATTGTAGTAATAATTGCGCGCGTGCGGCTAGATGTGTGTTTCCAATTTCTGAAGCTTTAACTTGAGTTGTTTTCAAATAATGCTGTGCAGCACTAGTTTGGTTGATCAGAATGAGAATATAGGCAAGGTTGAGGTTTGCACGTAGTACAGCTTGTTGCAAACGTAGTGTACTACATAGTTTTTGCGTTTGTTGAAGTTGAGATAATGCAGCACCAAAGTTTCCTGTTAAGTAACTTAGTTTAGCAGAAAGCTCTAAGTGATGGAGACGATGTTGTATGTGTTCTGGTTGCTCAACAACAAAACGCACCCTAGCTAGATAAACTTTTGCTTCTTCCAAATGACCTTTTTCAAGTAGCGCGCTTATATATGTTAACTCAATAGGGAGTAAACTACTTTTAGCTAAGTCAGGCGCCGTTTCTGAGTTAGCGTGAAACAAACCTCGTTGTAATGCGGTTATTGCTTCCCCATATTGTCCTAAAGCAGCTAATAACCGTCCCATTACAAGATATAATTCTGTAAATATAATAACTTTCTCTTCATTATTGACATTTGACCAAATACACCCTTCTTCCCACTGTAATAATCCTGACGAAAACTCAATACTATTAATATCACCAATATTGGGTGCCATTTCTTGAAGTAAATCTTCTGAAGAGTGAAGATTACCTCTGTCTAAAGATAATAGTACTCTACGTAAACGCGCGTAATTTGCCCAAAATTCTCTTTTCGCTTCTTCATATAAATATATGGCACCACAAAGTAGTTTGTCTGCAGTTTCAAATTCTCCTAATATACTACATACATCAGCTAGTGTTTGAATTATCTTGGCATCAGATTCATTTAATTTTGAATGTAAAAGCCTGTATCTGAAGATATCACACAAATCATCATAGGCGCCAATAATGTTACCTTGGTGCCATTTTATTTGCACTTGTTCGTATGCTTGATTAAGTTCTGTAAATGTATCGTATGGCATAAAGGTATATTAAGTATTATCTCTGTTAACTCTATGCCTAATAAGGTAATATATATTTTTTACCACGGAGACGCAGAGAAAGCAGAGAGAGATTTTATTTGGTTACAACATAAGTGGGTTTTTCAGTTGGACAGTTTTCTTTTTCTTTGTCATTTTCTTTCTGACATTCGTCCTCTTTTGTTGTAGATGGTGGAATGTTAAAATTATGATTTCTAGCTACGTTGGCAGGATTTTGAGAGTTACCTGCATTTCCAGAATTTTCATTCCTTCCACCATTATTACCACCGTTATTTGTTACAGTGATTTCTGTAGGTTCAAGCTTATGAAATTTGACTCCCGAATTTGAACTAACAGTTTGCGTTACTGTTGCTTTAAAATCTAAGTTGTCTAGAGAAGGAGAATCTTGGACATAAAAATTACCTTGCTCTTCTTTGACTACCCGGAAATCACGATTACTGATTTCATTTGAGAAGCTATTATCTACAGGTTTTACTCCTTCGGGTGTAAGTTGCTCTACTTTTATCCTACCCTCATGAATATCTATTAATGCTTGACGCATTTTGATGGTTGGATGTGAAGCATATAATGCTGGTAATTCATCAATCAACTTTGTTGCTTGGGAATAATTACCGCTTTTAAGTGCTACATCTATGTTATTAATATGCTGTTTTAAGCTTTTTTGTTCAAATGCAATAAATGCAACTGGGTCTTTAGCTAGTTTTTGCGCTTTGCTGCGGTAATCAATAAATTTTGAATCACTATAATCTCCCCCTTTTCCTGCTACTTGCTTAAATCCTTGTGTCTTGTCTGGTACTTCTGTTTTAGTTAATGCTTTGATAAAGAAACTACGGGCGCCATCTGGCTCTCCAACGTCTATTATAGATTTACTAGGTGGTTTGGGGCCTCCTCCTCCACCACTGCTACTAAGCTGTAACCAGTTACCGTTCGCTAATTCAACATAATAGTTGTCTGGTTTAGATAGTGAGTATTTAAAAGATTTAACTCCACTCGCATTTGCTAGTACCTCAGCACCATTACCCTTAGATGTGCTTAAATCTAAAGCTAAAGCATAAGCGGTATCTATATCTCGACTTTGGAAACTTGTTCTAAAACCATTAGCTGTTTTGGAAACGTTTAAATCACCGAAATTAACACCACCAACTGCAGTACTATATTCTGTTCTACCAGCATTTTGTACAAAATTACTAGTAAATGTTTGGTTACTTAACTCCGCATTCAAGCTTCGTAGTTTTGTGTCAACCTTTGGTATAACCGTGGTTTCACTGACTGTGTTGCTAATTTTTTGAACTTGATATTGAGTACCTTCAAACGTATCAAATTTTAATTTACCGTTTTCGACTAGTATAGATTTGTAGTCAATATTTGACCTACGCGCGGGTGAGCTAAAATTTGTATCTATAGGTAAAGAAGTACGATTTTTGAAAGTACTCTTACTTGCAAGTGAGACACCACCCATAATGTATCTATTTTTAGAGCCAAATCGCTCGTAAGGTTGAGAAACAAGTAAGGGTAACGCTTCTGTTGTAACACCTTTATAGTTAGGTGGGAAGAATTTGACTTTTTCCCAAGTTTGGAATTTTAAGTTATTTTGCTTTCTTGCCCAGTTGGGGAACCAATTATCGCGTTTGACTGGTATAGTTTGTAAGAAGCTTAGTTTTTCTCCTTGGTCTGATTGGTTGAGCCAGTTTACAACCAAGCTCCACTTCATAATTTGGTTAAGACGCACGTATTGCGGTTCAAAACGCGCGACTTCTTCGTAATGGTCGTTCCACCAACTTAAAAAAGCTTCACTATCTGCGGTTGCAGTAGTTTCTTCGTCCGGTTTTGAAAGACTTGATGATGCTGCATAAACACGGGTTGCATTACGAGCAAAAACTAGCTCATTACCAGAATTAGTAATTTGAAAACCTTTATCTTGCTGTCCAAACCATAACCTTGTATAGTCTAATTTCTCTATTTCTTCTTTATATATAGGAGAAACTTTTGATTTGGTTTTAGCAATAAAGTCAGGAATTTGCTGAGTAGGTGTGCTATCATTATAGTTGAATGACCATATTTTTGCTAGTAAATCTGTATAAAACAGAACCATTCCTACTTCCGTTCCTTTTAAATCCCCATCATAGCGCGCGTGTTGAAAAGCATGATTTTCACGACTTTTAAGAAGTTTTAATAGTTTGCCATTATTTTGAGCAGCTTGGTCAAATTGTTTACGGTATTGAGAGTAAATATCTGAAAAGTTTTTTTGAAGTTGAGCAATTTCTTGTTGCTTCTGGTTAATTTTGGTATCAGATTCAGCAGTGCGTACACCAAGTAATCGTTCAGACTCAACTAGTGATTGGAGTTCATTTCGTTTTTGAGTTATTTGTGCTTGTAGTGGTTGCGATTGTTTATCATACTCCAAATTAAGCTGTTGAGTTTTAGGAATTTGATTTCTAGCTTTGAGCGATTTGTAGTAATTTTCCAGTTTATCAACTAGCTGAAGATATGGAGTAATATTCCTATTTGCCAAACTTTGCGAAACTTCTGATATTTCTGCTGCACTAGCTACAGGTTTACCATCTAGCTGTAGCGATAATAGCTGTGGTTTAACATCATTTAATATTGTTTGGATACTAGGATAATCATATTCCCAGTCAAGGGAAAAACCGCTACCACCAACTAATCCATTTTTCTTTTCTTTTGCAATAGCTGTTTTAACTGCTTTTTCTTGTTCAGAATCTGGTAGATTTTTGATTTTTGTCTCTTGTTCCTGCTGAAAATTCTGCCATCGAGTTTCGATATTTTTTTCAGACTGCCAAAGTGCAGCAATATCTTCTACACGCAGTCCTTGATTTTTAGAACTATATATTTTACGTCCACCAATAGTTAAACTGGCGCCGTTAACTTCGCTAAAAGTGATATCATCGGTTTGAGCTAGAAACTGTTGTAGGTTATTAGCACTATTAACAGTAGTTTCAAAATAACCATATTCTGAAGTAAACACTTTATCAGCATCGATATTTTGGCGCCTAGTAATAGAAGCAGATTGTTTATCAGAATTAATAGTATATTCGTACACTTCAACAACTTTAGGCTTTTGACCTTGTTCTTTACGATGCTTATCAACAATATGGGCAATATCATCTTTACGCTGTTGGGGTGTTGAAGCTTTTGGTACTAACGCAATAACCCTATCTTTATCAATAGAACGTGAACGAGTGGCGCCATATTCAAAGTTTGCCACAGGATTCATAAAATTGTACCGCACAATCGGCAAATCATAGGCGCCTTGGCTAAGTTGTTCACTCTTAAGACCCTTACCAGAAAGTGCAGTAAGTAACAACCAGTCCCTTAACTGGTCATCTTGTTGACGTGGAGTTAGCTTCTTAAAATTACTATTTAGGTCAAAGCTGATAGCTTGAGGTTTATTAAAAGGAAAATTTTTCTGAGTCGTCACCTCTACAGTATCAGCAACCGCAGGACGAACATTTGTTTGCGAATAAACAAATCCTAATGCGATAGGAGACGCAATAATACCAATAATGCTAGTAACATCGACAAATCTTCTTATACTCATAACTCCCCTTTCTTTCTTTCCTTTGTGTCCTTTGTGCCTTTGTGGTTAAATAAACTTATGTTGCAGGTAAATTTTTCTCTAACTGCTTATACAGGTCTATATATTCCTGCTTATCTTGATTAATGTCCGCTTTATTCTGTTGTGAAAACCAACG